>NZ_JBFAPH010000397.1:0-5343 GCF_040675635.1 Streptomyces sp. NPDC049577 | reverse complement strand
CCGCGCCCGCTGGCCATCGAGCAGCAGGACATCGAGCGGCTGCTGCGCGAGCGGCTGCGGCAGCTGGGCACGGACGTGCAGTGGGCCACCGAGGCGGTGGCCGTGCGCACCTGCGACGACGGCGCCGAGGTGGACGTGCGCGGCCCGGGCCACCGGCTGCGCACGGTCGGCTGCCGGTGGCTGGTGGGGTGCGAGGGGGCGCACAGCCTCGTGCGCAGAACGCTGGGCGTCCCCTTCGAGGGCGAACGGCGCTTCGATCTCCAGGCGCTGCAGATCAACGCCCAGGCCGACTGGCGCTACCCGTACCTGCCCGACCTCGTCTACTTCTTCCTCGACCACCGGGCGACGGTGATGGCGAGCCCGCGGCCGGGCGGCGGCTACCGCTTCTTCGCCTTCTGCACCGACCCGGACCCGCTGCTGGAGGCCCCGCCGGGCCTCGACGAGATGCGGACGCTCGTCGCCAGGGTCGCCCGGGACGACGGCACCCGGCTGGTGCCGACGAGCCCGCCCTGGACCAACCGGTCCCGCTTCCACGACCGGATGGCGGCGTCCCTGCGGCGCGGCAGGGTGCTGCTCGCGGGGGACAGCGCGCACCTGTGGGCGCCCATCGGCGGCCACGGTCTGAACACGGGGCTGCGCGGGGCGCACAACCTCGGCTGGAAGCTCGCCGCCGTACACCGCGGCTGGGCCGTCGAGGCGCTGCTCGACACGTACAACACCGAGCAGCGGCACACGGCCGGGCAGGTCATGCGGGAGATGCGCCGCAACGTCCTGGAACTGCCGCCCGGCCGGGCCACGCTCGCCGGGATGCGCCTGCTGCTGCCGGCGCTGCTGTCGAGCGAGCGGGTGGCCCGGCGGGGGAGGGGGCTGCTCAGCGACTTCGCCAGGCACCACGGCGAGAGCGAGCTGTCCTCCGGCTTCGCCCGGCACGGGCTGCACGCCGGCGACCGGCTCCCGGACCTGCCCGTGACGGCCCAGCGCGGCCCGTGCCATCTGCACGACCTGCTGTCCTACGACCGCTGGACGCTGCTGCTGGTCCCGGAGGAGGACGGCAAGGGCGAAACCGCGGAGACCGCGCGGCTGCGCGCGCTGATCGACCGTCACGCCGTCCCGGTGGAACTGTTCCGGGTACGTCCCCAGGCGCGGGCGCGCGGCGGGCTGTCGCCGGGCTCGCTGCTGCTGGTGCGGCCGGACGGCCACATCGGTCTGCTGGCGAGGGCGAACGACCAGCATGCGCTGCACGCGTATCTGAGCCGGTGGTTCACGCCGGGACGCTAGCGCTTGGCTTATAGCGGACGAGCTGGTTGCGGTGGTCGTGTGTTCCGCCGGACTCTCGCCGCGGTGGCTTGTCGCCGTCGCGGCGGATGGTTCTCCTCCCGCCGTGAGGGTGAGCGACCACCGCGGTGCCGGGCCGGCGGTGTTCACACCGGCGCGCACCCTCGGCGGGGATCCGCCGGAAAAGACTTCAGCCGCAGCAGCCGCCACCGCAGCAGCCGCCGCCACCGCCCCCGCCTCCGGCGGGACGCGCGGCGGGCGCCGCGGCACCGGTCACGGCCACCGTGGACAGCAGCTTCACCGTGTCCGTGTGCCCGGCCGGGCAGGTCGCCGGGTCCGCGGACTCGGCCATGGGGCGGTTGAGCTCGAAGGTGTCACCGCAGGACTTGCAGCGGTATTCGTAACGAGGCATGCGAGGCAGCATAGCCAGGGCCGGCCATGGGCCCCACCGCCCGGCGTCCGCTGCCCGCGTCCGCTGCCCGCTTCTACCTTCCGCTTCTACTGTCCGGCGCCGCGCTCCTCGCGGATCTCCCGCACCACCCGGGCCGCCGTCCGCCGCACGGCGTCCGTCTCGGTCAGGAAGTGCCACCAGTCCGGGTGCCGCCCCTGCAGCCCGTCCACCGCCCGCTCCAGCCGGGCCACCGCCTCGTCCAGCGGCCCGGCGTGCCGGGGGTCGGGCGTACTGCGCCCGGCCATGGCCAGCCGCTGCGCGTCCCGGACGGCGAACCGCGTGCGCTGGACCTCCTGTTGGTGGTCGAACGACACCTCGTCCAGCCGGCGCAGCCGGTCGCCGGCCGCGGAGACGCCCTCGTCGGTGGTGTTCAGCAGCGCCCGCACCGTCGACAGCAGCGCCGTGGCGTCCGCCCACCGCTGCTCCTCCCGCGCGGCCCGCGCCTCCCGCAGCTTCTCCTCCGCCTGCGCGACCGCCCGCGCGGCCTCCTGCGGCACGCGCTGCAGGTCCTGCCAGCACGCCGCGCTGTAGCGGCGGCGCAGCTCGCTGAGGACGGGGTCGACCCCCTCCGCGCGCGTGGCCAGCGCCTGCGCGCGGGTCCGCAGCGACACCAGCCGCTTGTCGATCTCCGCGGCCCGCTCCGGCAGCCGCGCGGCCTCGTCCCGGATCGCCGCGGCCTCGCGCTGCACCCGCTCCCCGCGCTCGATCGTCTCCCGCACACCGTGCTGCCCGGCGCCCTGGTTGAGCTTCGTCAGCTCGGGGGAGAGCGCGGCCAGCCGCGCGGCGAGATCGTCGGCGCGCAGCCCGGAGGCGCGCGCGCCGTCCAGCGCCTCACTCGCGGCCAGCAGCGCCTGCCGGGCGCGCTCCACGGCGGGCGCCACCCGGGCCAGCTCGGTCTCGGCCCGGCCCAGCAGCGACGCCAGGCCCTGCCCGAACCGCTCCAGATCGGCCTTGACCCGCAGCAGCTCGTCCTTGGCCTTCGTCAGCTCCGTGCACGCCCGGCCGGCGACGGAGGCGTCCAGGTCCTCCCGGTCGAGGTCGTGCGCGTCGACCGCCGCGATGTACGCGTGCGAGACCTCGTCGATGCGCCGCCCGAACTCCTCGAAGTCGGCGGCGGCCTTGCGGGCGGCGGGGGAGGAGTCCACCGCCGTGATCGTCTCGATCGAGATCCGCAGCTCCCGCTGCGCCGTGTCCAGCTCGTAGAAGGCCGCGGCGGCGGCGTCCTTCGCGGCCTGCGCCTCGGCCCGCCGGCCCTCCCCGCGCCCCCGGCCCCAGCGGCGCGCGCCCCCGCTCCCGGCGAACGCCCCCGCCGTCACGGCGAGCAGCAGGGGGACGGGCAGGACAGCCAGCGCCGCCGTCTCGCCGAGCGCGGCGGCCAGGGCGCGAGGACCGCGACGGCGGCGCCGCCCCGGCCGTACGGACTCCGGCCCTACGGACTGTGCGAAGGTTGCCGCCACTTGCCCTCTCCCGATGGATCACCCCAGGCCCGGATGCCATTCTCCCATCCGGGAGGGGCGACCCCGAAAGCGGTCAGCCCGTCGTGGAGGCCTTCGTGGAGGCCGTCGTGGAGGCGGTGATCACCGTGATGTCGCCGTTGCGGCTGTGCGCGCTCACGGCGTGCGCGCCGGACCGGTCGGTGGGCACGTCCACCTTCGTGCGGCCGTTGCCGGTCCCGGTCTCCACGCGGTACGCGGTGCCGGGGAGGGCGATCCGGGTCGGCCCGTTGCCGTTCTCCGTCGTCACCCGGTCGGGCACCCCGGCGAAGGCGAGCCGGATCCCCCCGTTGTCCGCCTTCGCGGACACCTGGCGCGAGCCGATGCCGTCCGCGGTGACGTCACCGTTCGAAGTCCGCAGCTCCAGCCGCCCCTTGGCGTCGCGCACCGACAGCGCGCCGTTGTCCGAGACCAGCTTCAGATCGGCGTCGAAGCCGCGCGCGGTGACGGCCCCGTTGCCGTCCTCGACCGTCACGGCCACCCCGCGCGGCACCTCGATCCGGTGCTTGGCCTCACACCCCACGCTCAGTCCCTTGCACTTCAGCCGCAGCTTCAGGGTGTCCCCGTCCATCGCCCACGACACCCCGGCGGTCCCGCCCAGCGCCCACCCGTCGAACCACCGCGTCACCTTGATCTGCCGGCCCTCGTCCGCGCCCTGCACCAGCTCCACGGCCGAATTGTCCGTATCCACGGTGAGCTGCCGCCCGCTGATCGCGAACGTCCGCTTCTCGGGCGCGGCGTCCTCGGCGCTCGCCCCGCACCCGGCGAGCGCCACCCCCGCGACCAGGGCCCCGCTCGTCACGAGGAACACGCGGGCGGCACGGGTGGCACGGGGCAGCATGATGATCTCCGATCGGGCGCACGAACCTGCTCTGACCTGCGCTGATGATGCTAGGCAGAGGGGCGCCCCCACCGGGATCCGGCGACCTCCCGGGTCCGGGGTGGGGATAACCCCCGCCCGGCCCCGCCCCCTGCCGCCCCGCCCGGTTTGCGGGGAGGCGCGGGGCCCCATGTAGGCTGTCCCTTCGTCCAGGGCGCATAGCTCAGCGGTAGAGCGCTGCTCTTACAAAGCAGATGTCGGCGGTTCGAATCCGTCTGTGCCCACCAGCGCGAAGACCCCCAGCCGGGCATGGCTGGGGGTCTTCGGCGTTCTTGGACGGCATGCGAAGCGGCCGGTCTCGCGCGCCGTGGTTTGGGGCGGCGTGGTCGAGACCGAGCGCGCACGGCAGCCTCCTGCGCGTTGTGTACAGCACCGTAGGAGCGCCGTCGGCGGCTGGAACTAATCGGTGGATCAAGCCGGGGTTGGCTCATATAGTTGGCCGACGCACAGATGTCGCGAAAGGGTGGGGAATACCTTGAATTTCTCTCGTATTGCCGCGGTGGCCACCGTGGCTGCCATCGCTCCGGCCGTTCTGCTGACCTCGTCGGCTTTCGCCGACGGCGCCGCCGCGGGTTCGTCCGCGCGGTCGGCCCAGAGCTCCGTGGCGAAGACCGTCGGACAGCGGGGGGCAGCGCCCGTCGGCACGGACCAGCAGGCGGAGAAGGACCGGAACGAGATCCTGCACATCATCAGCTTCGGAGGACCGGGCGTGAAGGACGCGGGCAAGGCTGCGCTCGCCGGCACTCCCGCGGACATGAGGAAGTTCCTCGAGACCGGTCAGTTCGAGGAAAGAGATACCGACAACATGGTGCTCGTCTCGCGGATCATCAACGTTGGGGGTGTCGGGGTGAAGGAGGCCGGCAAGGCCGCGTTGAAGGGCACTCCGGAAGACCGGGTCGCCTTCCTGGAGACGGGTCAGTTCGTGGCCCGGGACGACGACAACAGCGTCGTCATCACGCGGATGGTCAATGACGCGGGACCCGCCCTCAAGGCTGCCGCCAAGGCGGCGTTGATGGGCAGTGCGTCGGATCGGGTCGCCTTCCTGGAGACCGGCCAGTTCGTTGCGCGCGAGAAGGACAAGAAGGCGTAGGGCCACAGCTCGGCGCCGCGGGCCCCCGGCCGAGCCCGGCCGGAGGCCCTTCGGCGTGGGCCGGGCTCAGGCTCCCGGCTGACGGAAGAGGCCCCCGAGGAGGGGGATGTCCGACAGGACGCCCCAGAGGGGGGAGAGCGGGCCGCCGCCCTCC
>NZ_JBFAPH010000396.1:0-5379 GCF_040675635.1 Streptomyces sp. NPDC049577 | reverse complement strand
GGTTGGCGAAGGTCACCCAGGCGTTGTCGAAGCGGGTCGCCTCCACCTGCGAGAAGGAGCCCATGAAGTCGGCGAACGACTCCTTGAGCCACAGGTCGTCCCACCACTCCATGGTCACCAGGTCGCCGAACCACATGTGCGCCATCTCGTGCAGCACGATGTTGGCGCGCCGCTCGTACGCCGCCCGCGTCACCTTGCCGCGGAAGACGTACTCCTCGCGGAACGTCACGCAGCCGGGGTTCTCCATCGCGCCCAGGTTGTACTCCGGCACGAACGCCTGGTCGTACTTGCCGAAGGGGTACGGGTAGTCGAAGTGGTCGTGGAAGAAGTCCAGGCCCTGCTTGGTGACCTCGAAGATGTCCCCGGCGTCGAAGTGCCGGGCCAGGCCCTTGCGGCACAGCGCGCCGAGCGGGATCTCCAGCACGCCGCCGTCGGGGAGCGTACGGCTGTAGTGGTCGCGCTCGACGTGGTACGGGCCGGCGACGACCGCCGTGATGTACGTCGAGATCGGCTTGGTCGGCTCGAACCGCCACGTCGCCGCGAGGGCGTCCCCGTCCGCCGGCCCGGTCCGCTCCCGTTCCGCGCCGTTGCTCAGCACGGTCCAGTCGGCCGGCGCGGTCACCGAGAAAGTGAACGGGGCCTTGAGGTCCGGCTGCTCGAAGTTGGCGAACACGCGCCGCGCGTCGGCCGGCTCGTACTGCGTGTAGAGGTAGACCTCGCCGTCCTCGGGGTCGACGAACCGGTGCAGCCCCTCGCCCGTCCGGCTGTAGGCGCACTGGGCGTCCACGACCAGCTCGTTCTCCGCCGCCAGCCCCTCCAGCGCGATCCGCGACCCGTCGAAGACGACCGCCGGGTCCAGCGCCCGGCCGTTGAGCGTCACGGACGTGACCGAAGGCGCCAGCAGATCCGCGAACGTCGCGGCGCCGGGCTCGGCGCAGCGGAAGCGAAGGGTGGTCACCGAGCGGAAGGTCCGCGGCTCGTCCCCGGCCCCGACGGCCGACCGCACGTCCAGCGCGACGTCATAGCCCTCGACGCTCAGCAGCCGCGCCCGCCGACGGGCTTCCTCACGGGTCAGATTCTCACCGGGCACGAAACGGCTCCCTCGTCTTCGTCGCGTAGGTCGAACACGGGGAATCATGGCACGCGGGGTGACGGGCGCGTCGCTGACGGTCCCGCGGGGCCTCCGGCGGCTAGTCGCGGCAGATCAGCAGCAGTGCGCGGTCGTCGTTGACGTCCTTGGCGACCGCCTCGATCAGGTGCCAGGCGGCGCCGTGGAAGCCGCAGGTGACGTAGCGGTCGGCCTCGCCCGTGAGGCGGTCCATGCCCTCCGTCAGTTCGCGCTCGCTGGTCTCGACCAGGCCGTCGGTGAAGAGCATCAGGACGTCGCCGGGGCGCAGGGTGCCCTTGACGGGGTCGAAGCGGGCGCCGTCGTAGACGCCGAGGAGCGGGCCGTCGGCGTCCTTCTCCTGCCAGCGGCCGGAGCCGGCGCTGAGCTGGAGCGCGGGGAGGTGGCCGGCGGAGAAGAGCTCGTAGTCGCCGCTGTCGAGGTCGAGGACGAGGTGGATGGAGGTCGCGAAGCCCTCGTCCCAGTCCTGGCGCAGCAGATAACCGTTGGCGGCGCGGAGGAACTCGTGGGGCGGGAGGGAGCCGAGGAGGCCGCCGAAGGCGCCGGAGAGGAGGAGGGCGCGGGAGGCGGCGTCCATGCCCTTGCCGGAGACGTCGGTGAGGACGACCTCCAGGGTGCGCCCGCCGTTGGTGCGGGCCGCGACGACGAAGTCGCCCGAGAAGGACTGCCCGCCGGCCGGCCGCAGAGCCATCTCGCGGTGCCAGCCGCGCGGCAGTTTGGGCAGTTTGCTCTGGACCCGGATGCGCTCGCGCAGATCGAACAGCATCGTGCCGCCCCGCCGCCACGGCACGCCGACGCGGCTGCGGAACTGCGCGATGAGCAGCCCGAGCAGCCCGACCGCGGCCACGACCAGGATCGTGCCGGGCGTGACGCGGTCCGCGCCGTACGCGACGGGGTCGAGCACCGCCGACTCGACGATGAGCGCGCCGGCCGCCGCCGCGTAGAGACCCAGGAGGCTGGAGGGACGCAGGAGCAGTCCGCCTGCCACGATCGGCAGGACGAGCGCGGCGGGAGCGCACCATTCCGGCTGCGCGATCGTTCCCATGGCAAGGGCCGGAATCGTCAGCAGCAGTGCGGTGAAGGCCAGCCAGTCCGAGCCGTCGCCGCGGAAGTAGTCGACACCGGCCTTGCGCACACTCGTGCGGACCCGGTGCAGTGCTTTGCGCATCCGGGCCGTCGGGGTCTCCGCACCGCCAGTCATTGCATCGGGACCCTATCCACCCATTCGGCGGTGCGTCGATTCACGCCGCGCCGACACGGCTGCCGCGCGGGCACCGGACCGGCACCCGATGAGCAACCTTATGCGAGATTCGTTCGCTTGAGCGGCGGTATGGCGGATACCGGTTGCCCTCGCCGGGCGGGTTAGGCGCGTTGGCAGGTGGGGCACCAGAAGAGGTTGCGGGCCGCCAGCCCGGCCGTGCGGATCTCGTCTCCGCAGATGTGGCACGGCATCGCGGCCCGCCGGTAGACGTACACCTCGCCGCCGTGGTCGTCCACGCGTGGCGGGCGCCCCATCGCCTCCGGCGTGTGCTCGGGGCGCACGGTGTCGATCCGGTTGTCGCGCACGCCGTCGTGCATCAACACGACGAGATCGGCCCAGATCGCGTCCCACTCGCGGCGGGTGAGATCGCGGCCCGCCCGGTACGGGTCGATGCCGTGCCGGAAGAGGACCTCGGCGCGGTAGACGTTGCCCACGCCGGCGATGACCTTCTGGTCCATCAGCAGCGCGGCGACGCTGCTGCGGCTCCGCGAGACCCGCGTCCATGCGCGGTCGGGCCCGTCACCGGGACGCAGCGGGTCGGGGCCGAGCCGGTCGTGTATCGCCTGCTTCTCCCCGCCGGTGATCAGTTCGCAGGCGGTGGGCCCGCGCAGATCCGCGAACGCGGTGGGGGTGGCGAGGCGCAGACGGACGGTCTCGGTCGGGGGCGGGGCCGTGTCGCCGAGGGTGTACTTGCCGAAGAGACCGAGGTGGATGTGGACCCACTCGTCTTCGCCGAAGCCGAGGAAGAGGTGCTTGCCGTGGGCTTCCGCCGTTTCCATGACGTGGCCGTCGATGAGGGCGGCGCTGTCGGAGAACTTGCCCTGCGGGCTGGTCGCCCGCACCGTTTCGCCCGCGAACATGGCGCGGTGGTCCGCGGCGAGGCGGTGGATCGTGTGCCCCTCTGGCACGGCGGGTTCTCCTTCGACTGCGGGCCGGTGGCCCGTCCTCTTTCCCCCACTCGCCCACCCGTCGTCCGTAACGGGTGGGCGGAGGAAGGGGTCAGCCCTGCTGCGGGTGGTGGGCCGGGATCGGCGGCAGCTCGCCCGTCGTCTCGTAGCGGCTCAGCATCTCGATGCGGCGCGTGTGGCGCTCCTCGCCCGAGTACGGCGTGGAGAGGAAGATCTCGACGAACTTCGTCGACTCCTCGACCGTGTGCATCCGGCCGCCGATGGAGATCACGTTGGCGTTGTTGTGCTCACGGCCGAGCGCGGCCGTCTGCTCGCTCCACGCCAGGGCCGCACGGACGCCCTTGACCTTGTTCGCGGCGATCTGCTCGCCGTTGCCGGAGCCGCCGATCACGATGCCGAGGCTGTCCGGGTCCGCAGCGGTCTTCTCCGCGGCGCGCAGGCAGAACGGGGGGTAGTCGTCCTGGGCGTCGTAGATGTGGGGACCGCAGTCGATGGGCTCGTGGCCGTGTGCCGTGAGCCACTCCACGAGATGGTTCTTGAGTTCGTAACCGGCATGGTCGGAGCCGAGGTAGACACGCATGGATCCGAGTGTGGCACGGGCGGAACCATGATCCGTCACAGGGCCGACTCCGGCCCGCCGGTCGTTTTCGCACACGCGCGATAACAAAGCGTAAAGACAACGATACGGATTCAGCTCTTCCGAAAGACACCTTTAAAAAGTTCTAATGCGGTGGCTCGTAACCCGAGAACCAAAGGAACAACCCGAAGGAACGTGCACATGAGTGCGACACCGCCGACCACGAAGGCGCCGAAGGCCGGCGACCCCGGTCAGGCCCCCGCGTCGGGCGGGGACGGCCTCAAGGCCGGCCTCAAGAACCGGCACCTGTCCATGATCGCCATTGGCGGTGTCATCGGCGCCGGCCTCTTCGTGGGTTCCGCGTCCGGCATCGCCGCCGCCGGCCCCGGCATCCTGATCTCGTACGCCCTCGTCGGCGCCATGGTCGTCTTCGTCATGCGGATGCTCGGCGAGATGGCCGCCGCCAACCCGACCTCCGGCTCCTTCTCCGCCTACGCGGACCGGGCGCTCGGCCGCTGGGCCGGTTTCACCATCGGCTGGCTGTACTGGTTCTTCTGGGTCGTCGTCCTCGCGGTCGAGGCGACCGCCGGTGCCAAGATCCTGCACGGCTGGGTGCCGGGCGTGCCGCAGTGGGGCTGGGCCCTGATCGTCATGCTGGTCCTCACCGCGACCAACCTGGCCTCGGTCAGCTCCTACGGCGAGTTCGAGTTCTGGTTCGCGGGCATCAAGGTCGTCGCGATCGCCGGCTTCGTCGTCATCGGCCTGCTCGCGGTCTTCGGCGTGCTCCCCGGCTCCGACAACCCGGGCCAGGGCTTCGACCTGCTCACCTCGCACGGCGGCTTCCTGCCGAACGGTCCGGGCGCCATCCTCACCGGTGTGCTGATGGTCGTCTTCTCCTTCATGGGCAGCGAGATCGTCACCCTGGCCGCCGGTGAGTCCGAGGACCCGCAGCGCGCGGTCACCAAGGCCACCAACAGCGTCATCTGGCGGATCGGCGTCTTCTACCTGGGCTCGATCCTCGTCGTGGTCTCCCTGCTCCCGTGGGACTCCAAGGAGATCGCCGACAAGGGCAGCTACGTCGCGGCGCTCGACTCGATCGGCATCCCGCACGCCGGCCAGATCATGAACGTCATCGTGCTGACGGCCGTGCTCTCCTGCCTGAACTCGGGCCTCTACACCGCCTCCCGCATGGCCTTCTCCCTCGGCCGGCGCGGCGACGCCCCGAAGGCCTTCGCCCGCACCAGCGGCAACGGCGTCCCCCGCGCCGCGATCCTGGGCTCGGTCGTCTTCGGCTTCCTGTCGGTCATCTTCAACTACGTGTGGCCCGACACGGTCTTCAAGTTCCTGCTGAACGCCTCCGGCGCCGTCGCCCTCTTCGTCTGGCTGGTCATCTGCATCACCCAGCTGAAGATGCGCGGCATCATCCTGCGCGAGATGCCGGAGCGCCTCCTGGTCCGGATGTGGCTCTTCCCGTACCTCACGTGGGCGACCATCGGCATGATCGTCT
>NZ_JBFAPH010000395.1:0-5414 GCF_040675635.1 Streptomyces sp. NPDC049577 | reverse complement strand
AGCCGGCGGCGGAAAGGCGCAGCTCGAACGGCGAGCCGTCGGAGCGGAGCGTCCAGTCGTTCAACCGCGCGGGCCCGGATTCCCGCGGCGAACCCGCGCCGCAGGACGAGCTCGGCCGTCGAGTAGCGGCCGGAGCATGCCATCGGTGATCGGCCGGACAGCTCCTAGGGGGTGTCCAGCGCCTTCCCCACCCGCCGCGAGACCGTGAACGCGTAGAGGTCCAGCACCCCCGGCGGCTCGGCCAGGCCCGGGCCGCCGGCGCGCACCCACGCCGCGATGTCCGTCAGCGCGTCGTCGTCGTTCACCAGCCCCAGCCACACCGGCCGCCCCCCGGCGGCCCGGCCCGCCGCCGACGGCTGCACGACGACCACGTTCGCCTGGTCGCACACATCGAGGCACTCCGACGCCCGCACCGGCGCCGCGTCCCCCACGGCCGCGCGCAGCCGCGCGATCTGCCCGGCGTGATCGACGCCGGGCACCTTGGCCGCGTCACCGCAGCAACAGCCTCGGCAGACGGTTATCCGGCACGGGGCGGGGGCGGCACGGCCGCGGTCCTTGATCATCGGCCCGATCATAGGACGCCGCCCCGACGGGCGGTACTCATGCGTGCCCGGTCCGGGCAGTCAACACGCACGAGGCGGATCCCGAGGAGTGCGTCAGCCAGGGACGGCCGCTATTCCAGCCACGTCCCGTCGCGCATGATGAGTCTGCCGCGCAGTTCCGGTACGCCGCGCCAAGCACGCACACTCTTCGGCACCACGCGCACATACAGGAAGGAACCCTCCTCCGCACGCGGGTCCCACCCGAACTTGGCGGCGAACGCCTCCGCCGCGTCTCCGGGCACATCCTGGTCCAGGAAGCACTCCGCCTCACCCTGGAGCAGCACCACATCGGAGGTGTCCGGCAGCGCCAGGCGCACGCGCGGCTCCTCGCGGACGTTCCGCGCAGTCACGGAAGTGGCACTGGTGCACATCCACACCGCTCGCCCGTCCCACAGGAACCACAGCGGCACCTGGTGCGGCCCGCGATCAGGGTGTGCTGTCGACACCCATACATCCCGCTCGGCAACGAGCCGTTCCAGAGTGTCGCGCCTGCGCTCCGCCGTCCGGCGGCGAGCAATCCCCGTGGTCTGCATGAGCGCCGACGTTAGCCAGCGGGCTCGAAGCGCGCATGGGGCGAGGGACCTACTCCCGGCGACCGATGCCCCCTCCCGCCACCAGGCCCGCAAAACAGAAAAACCCCAGGTGAACTGGGGTTTCTGCTGGTGTCCGAGGGGGGACTTGAACCCCCACGCCCGATAAAGGGCACTAGCACCTCAAGCTAGCGCGTCTGCCATTCCGCCACCCGGACAAGGTGTCTGTCTCCGCCGGTGTTCCCCGCGGCGACATGGAAAACAATAGCAAACATCCGGGGGTGCTCGATCACTCGGCCGGGCGAGCGGGTTCCCGGGCGGACGCGCCGGTTCGTTGCGGGCGTGTGGCGGGCGCATTGCGCCCTTGGGCGTGGGCGGCGGGCGGGGGAGGATGGCCGTGGACCCCGCCGGGGGCCGCTCGTGATCCGGGCCGGCCGCCGGCAGCGAACCACGAGGAGGCAGCGTGAGCGAGTCGAAGCCGGGCCCGAGCGGCGCGGTCAGCGCGGAGGACGAGGTCGTCGGCCTCTGCCGCGATCTGATCCGGATCGACACCAGCAATTACGGCGACCACTCGGGGCCCGGGGAGCGCGCCGCCGCGGAGTACGTGGCCGAGAAGCTCGCCGAGGTAGGGCTGGAGCCGCGGATCATCGAGTCCCACAAGGGCCGGGCGTCGACGGTGGCCCGCATCGAGGGCGAGGACCCCTCCCGGCCCGCGCTGCTCATCCACGGGCACACCGACGTCGTGCCGGCCAACGCGGCCGACTGGACGTACGACCCGTTCGCCGGCGAGATCGCCGACGGGTGCCTGTGGGGCCGCGGCGCGGTCGACATGAAGGACATGGACGCCATGACGCTCGCGGTCGTCCGCGACCGCATGCGCTCCGGGCGCAAGCCGCCGCGCGACGTGGTGCTCGCCTTCCTCGCCGACGAGGAGGCGGGCGGCACCTACGGCGCCCGCCACCTGGTCGACAAGCACCCGGGGCTGTTCGAGGGCGTCACGGAGGCCATCGGCGAGGTCGGCGGCTTCTCCTTCACGGTGAACGAGAACCTGCGGCTCTATCTGATCGAGACCGCCCAGAAGGGCATGCACTGGATGCGGCTCACCGTGGACGGCACCGCCGGCCACGGCTCGATGACCAACAAGGACAACGCCATCACCGAGCTGTGCGAGGCAGTCGGCCGGCTGGGCCGTCATGAGTTCCCGGTGCGGGTGACCAAGACGGTGCGGTCCTTCCTGGACGAGCTGTCCGACGCGCTCGGCACGCCGCTGGACCCGGAGGACATGGAGGCCACGCTGGCCAAGCTCGGCGGCATCGCGAAGCTCGTCGGCGCGACACTGCGGAACACCGCGGCCCCCACGATGCTCGGCGCCGGCTACAAGGTCAACGTGATCCCCGGGCAGGCCACGGCCCACGTCGACGGCCGGTTCCTGCCGGGGTACGAGGAGGAGTTCCTCGCCGACCTCGACCGCATCCTCGGCCCCCGGGTCAAGCGGGAGGACGTGCACGCCGACAAGGCGCTGGAGACCAGCTTCGACGGCGGCCTGGTGGAGGCGATGCAGTCGGCGCTCAGGGCGGAGGACCCCATCGCGCGGGCCGTGCCCTACATGCTCTCCGGCGGCACCGACGCCAAGTCCTTCGACGACCTCGGCATCCGCTGCTTCGGCTTCGCGCCGCTGAAGCTGCCGCCCGAGCTGGACTTCGCCGGAATGTTCCACGGCGTCGACGAACGGGTACCCGTCGATGGTCTGACATTCGGTGCGCGAGTGCTCGACCGTTTCCTGGATCAGTGCTGAGTGCGGTACTGAACGAGTGCCACTCTGCACGTATTTGGCGTTTCCTTAGCCGGAAAGAGTGAACGGGATCAGGCCTACGTAGCCCCGACTCCTCCGTGTCGTTACAGGTGTGCGGTCCGCGGCTGGGACCGCAATGCCAACAAGGAGGAACCCCATGCTCAAGAAGGTCGTCGCTGTCGCGGCTGCCACCGGTGGTCTGGCCCTGGCCGGCGCGGGTATCGCCGCCGCCGACTCGGGTGCCCAGGGCGCCGCAGTGAAGTCGCCGGGCGTCGTCTCGGGCAACGTCATCCAGGTCCCGGTGCAGGTCCCGGTGAACCTCTGCGGCAACTCGGCCAACGTCGTCGGGCTGCTGAACCCCACCTTTGGCAACACCTGCATCAACAAGTGACGTCGGGCCTCGAAGCCCGCGAGGGCTTGAACCACGGCGGCTCCGGAGTGTGCGCGAGTGCTCTCCGGGGCCGCCGGGCTTTCGATCGATCTACCGCGTGCGGGTGGGTGCATCCGCATGCATTTCCGGCATGGCAAAAGGCAGAGGGGCAAGATTGATGCGACAGGTCACCAAAAAGGGCCTGATCACCGCAGCGGCGGCGAGCGGTGTGCTCGCAGGCGTGACGGGCGGCTACGCGCACGCGGACTCCGGAGCGCACGGCGTCTCCGCGCACTCCCCGGGCGTCGCGTCCGGCAACACGGTCCAGGTTCCGGTCCAGGTTCCGGTGAACGCCTGCGGCAACACGGTGAACGTGGTCGGGCTGCTCAACCCGGCGACCGGCAACACCTGCGTCAACGGCGGCGGCCACGCGAGCGGCCACGGCCACGGCGACAAGGGCCACGAGACCGGCGGCAAGGGCCACGAGGGCGACCACGGCAGCGCCCAGGCCGAGGGTGCCTCGGTGGGCTCGCCCGGCGTGGCTTCGGGCAACACCGTCCAGGCGCCGATCAGCGTGCCGGTCAACGCCTGCGGCAACAGCGTGGACGTCGTCGGCATCGGCAACGCCACCCACGGCAACACCTGCGTCAACGGCGACCACGACCACGACCACGGTCGTGGCCACAAGCCGCCCACCGGGCACGAGAACCCGCCCGGTGACCACGACGGCTCGCACAAGCCGCCCGCCCACCCCGGCGGCGACCAGGACGGCTCGCACAAGCCGCCCGCCCACCACAGCGGCGACCAGGTCGGCGACCGTCACCACGGCAAGCCCGGCAGCGACGTCAAGGGCGAGCACCAGGCGCCCGTGCAGTCCGCCTCCATGGTCGAGGCGGCCGGAGCGAAGGCCAGCCAGCTCGCGCACACCGGTGCGGGCCAGCTCGGCCTGGCCCTCCCGGCCAGCGCCGGCCTGCTGATCGGCGGCGCGCTGCTCTACCGCCGCTCGCGGGCGGCGGCGCGCGACTGAGACGCGCGCCGGTAAACCGGCAGTACGTCAGGAGCGGGTCCCGCAGCCGCGGGGCCCGCTCCGTCCTGTGGTCACTCGTTCACCAGGTGGCGCGCATCTGGCGGATGATCCGCCGTCTCAGGCGCACCTTGCGGCTTCCGTCGGGGTACAGACGCAGTCGGTCCAACTCCCAGTGTCCGTACTCGGCGTGTTCGGTCAGCAGGCGTGTGGCCGCACCGCGGGAGACCCCCCGTGGCACATACACATCACAGAATTCGTATTCCGGCATCGCATCTATTGTGCGGGAACGGGCCCGCTCCGGATAGCGTCTGCACTATGTCTGATGCTGCGCAGCCGACCGCTGCCGAGGTACGGGCCGCCGCCGAGGCGGTCAAAGCCGCGCTGGACCGCCACCTCGAGGCCGTCGAACGCCGATCGGGGGAGGACGACCCGGCCGTCTACGCCGCCTTCAACGAGCTGGCCGCGGCAGCGGAGGCGTACGACGAGCTCCTCTACGACTCCTACGACGAGGTCACCCCCTTCGAGATCCCCGGTGACGGCTCCCTCCCCGCCTACGCGGGGCCCGAGGAGCCCAGCGCGCTCAGCGTCCTGATCCGCCGGGACTACGCCGTGGTCGAACCCCAGCGGCTGCTCGCTCAGGCCCAGCGTGTCGCCGACCTCGATCCCGACGCGGACCCGGACGCCGCCGCGGCCGACGACTCCGGGAACGGCCCGGGCCACGCCGGCAGCAGCGTGCACGCCGCGGTCGGCGTCCTCTTCGGCGAGTACGAACCTGACGAAATCGCGTCGCGTCACAAGGAATTCGGTCTGGAGGAGGGCGACTCCACGCTCTGGGTCACCGCGGTCGACGACCTCGCCGACCCGGGGGAGTGGCTGTCCGACCCCTTCGACCAGACGGATCCGCAGCGGGTCATCTGCCGGTTCGACGTGAGCGCGGTGTTCGACGAGGGAGACGAGCCGGACGAGGACGACGAGGAGGACGACGGCGAGGACTGAGTCCGGGAGCCGGGGTTCCGGGAGCCGGGGGCGGTCCGCCGCCCCCCGCACCCCCCCCCCCCCCCGCCCCCCCCCCCGACGGACCGAGCCCCCAATA
>NZ_JBFAPH010000394.1:0-5422 GCF_040675635.1 Streptomyces sp. NPDC049577 | reverse complement strand
GGGACGCCCTCGGCCGTTTCACGGCCGGCGCGCGGCCCGTGCGCGACGCGGACGCGGTGGCGTCGCCCGAACCGCCGGGCGGGACCTTCTCCATCGGCTGATCCACCGGGCGGGCCGGGGCCGGCCCGGCGGCGGGGGAGCGGTCAGGAGGAGGCGAGCGGCCGGAGGGAGCTCATGATCTTCTTGATGGTGTCGTCGGGGATCTCGTCCTTGTCCGCCAGCGGACTGAACAGGCACCACGTGGCGAAGTCGCCGTTGCTGTCCTTGTAGGTGACCGTGACGGACTTGCCGTCGGTGACGCAGCCGTCGGTCTTCTGCACACCGGTGACGGTGGCCGTGGCCGTGTACCCGGAGATCCCGTGGTCGCTCTTGAAGGGCTTGGCCTTCGTGCTGCTGAACTTGCCCGTCTTCTTCTGGTCGAAGCGCGCCCACACCCAGTTGAGCGCCTCGGTCTCGGCCGCCTCCTGGCCGTCGCCCTTCGCGCCCTGCGCGCCCTTGGTGCCGGCCGCGCCCCGGGTGTCGTTCTTGGCGCACACGTCTTCCTTGTAATAGGCGACGCCCGACATGCCGACCCCGGGAGGGTTGTCCGCCTTGCTGCTGTTGTCCTGGTAGACGAGGAGGGCGTTGGGTGCGCCGACCGTCCAGTCCGGCGGCACGTCGAACACGTCGTGCCGCTTGCCGTTCACCACGGCCTTCCAGCCCGGGACGACGGGCTTGACCTCGCCGCCCGCACGCGGGTTGTCCTCGGGGTCGCCCGCCCCGCCGCCCGGCGACGCCGACGCGGAGGAGGAGGCGGCCGGGGCGGAGGCCGATGCCTTTGCCTCGTTCTTCCCGGGGCCGTCGTCCTTGCCGTCGTCGCCCAGCACGACCACGCCCGTGACCACGGCCGCGGCGACGACCGCCACCGCCGCGGTGATGGCGATGACCGTGGTCCGCTTGCCGCGGTTCTCCGGCGGGCGCGGGGCGCCGGGAAGCGTGCCCTCGGCCTGCCACTGCGGGGCACCGGGCTGACCCGGCTGACCCGGCTGCCCGAACTGGCCCGACGGCTGCCCGTACGGGCCCGGCTGCGGGGTGGCCGGCGGGACGGCCGGCTGCTGGTACGGATTGGGCTGCTGCTGGTATCCCGGCTGCTGGTACGGGTTGGGTTGCTGCGGACCCGGCTGCTGGTACGGGTTCGGTTGCTGCGGGTTCTGCGCGCCCCCGGGCGGCTGCTGTCCTGGCCACATGGCCGATAACCATAGAGGCCGGTCCGCCGGCCCTGATCGCTGCCCCTTCCCGACCGTGGCTACCGGCTGGTAACTTTCGGGCATGTCTCAGACCCAGCCCTCGATCGGCGAGGCCCTCGCGGCCACCGTGCCCATGGTCCGCACCCTCAACCTGACCTTCGGCGAGATCACCGCCGAGCGGGCCGTCCTCGGCCTGCCCGACCAGCCCGACTTCCACAACCACGTCGGGGGCCCGCACGCCGGCGCGATGTTCACCCTCGCCGAGTCCGCGAGCGGCGCGATCGTCCTGGCCGCCTTCGGCGACCAGCTCTCGCGCGCCGTGCCGCTGGCCGTGCGGTCCGAGATCGCGTACAAGAAGCTCGCCATGGGGCCCGTCACCGCGACCGCGGAGCTGGGCCGCCCGGCGGCCGAGATCGTCGCCGAGCTCGACGAGGGCAAGCGCCCGGAGTTCCCCGTGCGCGTCTCGATCACGCGCGGGGACGGTGCCGAGACGGGCGAGATGACCATCTGGTGGACCCTGCGCCCCAACGCCTGAGGCCGTCCGCGGGGCCCGCGGCCGGTAACAAGTAGGTGCCGGGCGGCAACCCCGGAGCCCTCGAACGAGTCTCCTCCTCCAGTAGGCTTCCCGGGTGCGCCCGTCGCGGCGCGCGCCGGGAAGCAGGTCGTACAACCGGGGAGGAACCGGCGTTGCACATCCAGGAGTGGCTCGAAACCGTGCCGGCGGTCGCCGTCTACCTTCTCGTGGCCGGGGTCATCGGACTGGAGAGCCTGGGCATCCCGCTCCCCGGCGAGCTCGTCCTGATCAGCTCCACCCTGCTGGCCGCCACCCAGGACCACATCAACCCGTACGTCCTCGGCATCAGCGCCAGCGCGGGCGCCATCATCGGCGACTCCATCGGCTATCTGATCGGCCGCAAGGGCGGCCGCTCGCTCCTGACCTGGCTCGGCCAGAAGTTCCCCCGGCACTTCGGCCCCGACCACGTGGCCACCGCCGAGCGGTCCTTCGAGAAGTGGGGCATGTGGGCCGTCTTCGTCGGCCGCTTCATCGCCCTGCTGCGGATCTTCGCCGGCCCGCTGGCGGGCGTGCTGAAGATGCCGTACTGGAAGTTCCTCATCGCCAACGTCCTGGGCGGCATCGTCTGGGCCGGCGGTACGGTCGCCGTCATCTACACGGTGGGCAAGGTCGCCGAGGAGTGGCTGAAGCGCTTCTCCTACCTCGGCCTGGCCGCCGCCGCCCTCTTCGGGCTCGGCTCGCTGCTCGTCGTGCGGATCAAGGCCAAGCGCGCCGCCGCGGCGAAGGCCGCCGCCGAGGAGGAAGCGGACAAGCCGTCCGAGACGGAGCCGGTCGCGGCGGGCGAGTGACCGCCACGCCCCCTGGGCAGTAAGCGGACGTGCAGGAGCCGTTTCCCCTCCGCTGCGCACTCGCGCGGCTCACCATCGTCCGCCATGCGGAGAGCGTCGCCAACGCGCTCTACGCCCGGGCGGAGCAGACGGGCGCCACCGGGCCCGTACTGGACTGCGCCGACGCGGACGTCCCGCTGTCGGAGCCGGGCGTCCGCCAGGCCCGCGCGACGGGCCGCTGGCTCGCCGCGCTCGGGCCCGGCGACGCCCCGGACCTCGTCCTGTGCTCGCCCTGTCTGCGGGCGACCCGGACCTGGGACCTCATGGCCGCCCAGGTCGGGGACCCGGACCGTATGCCTCCGTCCGCGCTGACCGACGAGCGGCTGCGGGACCGCGAGGCGGGCGTCTTCGAACTCATGCCGCCGACAGCGGTGCGCGCCCGCTCGCCCGAGGAGGCGGACCGCCGCCGGCGGGTGGGGGAGTGGCACTACCGCCCGCCGGGCGGCGAGTCCCCCGCCGACGTCGCCCTGCGCGTCCGCGACCTGCTCACCGAGCTGGGCGACGCCGCACCCGGCCGGCGCGTCCTCGTCGTCGCCCACGACGTCGTGGTGATCGCCGCCCGCCACGTCCTCGCCGGCATCGGCGGCCCGGCCCCGGAACGCGTCCCGGTACCCAATGCCTCGGTCTCCCGCTGGGACCGCGAGGGCACCGGCCTGCGCCTGGTCGCCTTCGGCGCGACGGGGCACCTGGAAGACCTTCCGGGCTGATCCCGGCCTCAGTCCATGGTCATCTCGGCCCGCACCTCCTCCGGCGTCGTGTCCCGCAGCGCGCCGTCCAGACGGAGCCAGCGCGTCACGCCGAGGGACTCCAGGAAGCGGATGTCGTGGCTGGCCACGATCAGCGCCCCCTCGTAGGACTCCAGAGCCGTCGTGAGCTGCCGTACGCTCGCCATGTCCAGGTTGTTCGTCGGCTCGTCGAGCATCAGCAGCTGCGGCGCCGGCTCCGCCAGCATCAGCGCCGCCAGCGCGGCCCGGAAGCGCTCGCCGCCCGAGAGGGTCGCGACCGACTGGCCGGCCCGGGCCCCCTTGAACAGGAAGCGGGCCAGCCGGGACCGGATCGCGTTGTCGCTCGCCTCCGGGGCGAACCGCGCCACGTTCTCGACGACGGTCAGCCCGTCGTCGAGCACGTCGAGCCGCTGGGGGAGGAACCGCAGCGGCACATGGGCCGCCGCCTCTCCGGAGAGCGCCTCCAGCTCGCCGGCGATCGTGCGCAGCAGCGTCGTCTTGCCCGCGCCGTTGCGGCCGACGAGTGCGATCCGCTCGGGGCCGCGCAGCTCGAACTCCCCCTCGACCCGGGCCCCGTAGCGCAGGCACAGCTCGCGCAGCGTCAGCACCGAGCGGCCCGGCGGCACGGCCGTGTGCGGAAGGTCGACGCGGATCTCGTCGTCGTCGCGCACGGCCTCCACCGCCCTGTCGAGCCGCTCCTTCGCGCCGGCGAGCCGCTCCTCGTGCATGATGCGGTGCTTGCCGGCGGAAACCTGGGCCTGGCGCTTGCGCTCACCCATGACGATCTTCGGCTCGCGCTTGCTGTCCCACATCTTCTGCCCGTACCGCTTGCGGCGCGCCAGTTTGACCTGGGCCTCGGCCAGTTCGCGCTTCTGCTTGCGCAGGTCGGACTCGGCCACCCGCACCAGGCGTTCGGCCGCCTCCTGCTCGGCGGCGAGCGCCTCCTCGTACGCGGAGAAGTTCCCCCCGTACCAGGCGACCTCGCCCGCCCGCAGATCGGCGATCTGGTCCACGCGTTCCAGCAGCTCACGGTCGTGACTGACCACGACCATGACGCCGGACCACGCCTCGACGGCCGCGTACAGCCGCCGGCGCGCGTACAGGTCGAGGTTGTTGGTGGGCTCGTCGAGGAGGAGGACGCCGGGCCGGCGCAGCAGCAGCGCCGCCAGGCGCAGCAGGACCGACTCGCCGCCCGACAGCTCGCCGGTGGTGCGGTCCAGGCCGATGTGGCCCAGGCCCAGCCCGGCGAGGGTCGCCGTGGCGCGCTCCTCGACGTCCCAGTCGTCACCGACCGCGGTGAAGTGCTCCTCGCGGACGTCGCCCGCCTCGATGGCGTGCAGCGCGGCCCGCGTACCGGCGATGCCGAGGACCTCCTCGACGCGGAGCGCGGTGTCCAGCGTGACGTTCTGCGGCAGGTAGCCGACCTCGCCGGCCACGCGCACCGTGCCGCCGGCCGGGCGGAGTTCGCCGGCGATCAGCTTCAACAGGGTCGACTTGCCCGACCCGTTGACGCCGATGAGGCCGGACCTGCCGGGACCGAAGGCGGCCTGGAGCCCGTCGAAGACGGTGGTGCCGTCCGGCCAGGCGTAGGAGAGGGACGTGCAGGTGATGAAGGAGGGGGAGGAAGCAGGGGAAAGAGACATACGGGCCTCGCAAGGTCGCGTGAGGTGACGGGCGGCGGGTACGGCGCGCGAGGACACCGCGGGGCGACCATGAGGGGCGAGGGATGCCGAAGAGGGTTCCCGCACCGGCGGGAGGACGGCTGATCCGTCGAGGTCGCACACGAAACACGGGCAGCGGACGCGATGACGGCGTGGCTGCGCGGCGCGGTGTCCGGGGACCTCAGACGAGCAACGTCCTTCTCCGATCGACGGCGACAGGGGCGAGGGAAAACCTAGGAGGCCGCCGGTGGGGTGTCAAAGCATTTATTCGCCGCGCCAGATGTTGTCGAAGGCCGCGTCCTCGACGGCCCGCCGCTGCCGTACGGCCTGGAGCTCCATCAACGCGTCGCCGACGGCGGCCAGTACGGTCTCCACGGCCTCGTCGTCGACGCCAAGGGAGCCGGCGCCG
>NZ_JBFAPH010000393.1:0-5527 GCF_040675635.1 Streptomyces sp. NPDC049577 | reverse complement strand
GAACGCGAGACCGTGCACGGCCTCGGCAACCGCAAGAACGCGCTCGTCCTGCGGAAGATCCGGGAGCTGGGCGTGGAGGCGTTCCCCGGCTCGGTCGAGTACGTGAAGGCCGTCCGCGACGCCGGGCTGCGCCGGGCCGTGGTGTCCTCCAGCGCCAACTGCCGTGACGTCCTGGCGGCGGCGGGCATCGAGGACCTGTTCGAGGTGCGGATCGACGGCGTCGTGGCCGCCGAGCGGCATCTGCCGGGCAAGCCCCGTCCCGACACCTTTCTCGCGGCGGCGCGGGAGCTGGGGGTGGCGGCGGACCGGTCGGCGGTGTTCGAGGACGCGCTGGCGGGCATGGACGCCGGCCGGTCCGGCGGTTTCGGCTTCGTCGTCGGCGTCGACCGCGCCGGGCAGGCCGAGGCGCTGCGCGCGCACGGCGCGGACGTGGTGGTGAAGGACCTCGCCGAGCTGCTGGGGGCCGCCTCGTGATCACTCATCCCTCGTACGCGGTCGAGCCCTGGTGCCTGCGCGAGACCAAGCTCAACCTCGACGTGCTGCCGCAGAGCGAGTCCGTCTTCGCCCTGGGCAACGGGCACATCGGCTGGCGGGGCAACCTGGACGAGGGCGAGCCGCACGGTCTGCCCGGCTCGTACCTCAACGGCGTCTTCGAGCTGCGGCCGCTGCCGTACGCCGAGGCGGGCTACGGGTACCCGGAGTCCGGGCAGACCGTCATCGACGTCACCAACGGCAAGGTCATCCGGTTGCTCGTCGACGACGAGCCCTTCGACCTGCGGTACGGGCGGCTGCACGAGCACGAGCGGGTGCTGGACTTCCGTTCCGGCGTCCTGCACCGCACGGCCGTGTGGACGTCGCCGTCCGGCCGTACGGTACGGGTGCGCTCGGCCCGTCTGATCTCCTTCACTCAGCGGGCCGTGGCCGCGATCTCGTACGAGGTCGAACCGGTCGACTCCGATGTGCGCATCGTGGTGCAGTCGGAGCTGGTGGCCAACGAGCAGCTGCCCGAGCGGGGTGGCGACCCCCGGGTGGCCGCCGTGCTGCGCTCCCCGCTGGTGTCCGAGGCGCACTCGGCGGTCGACGGGCGGCTGGGCCTGGTCCACCGCACCGAGCGCAGCGGGCTGCGGGTCGCGGTGGCCGCGAACCACAGCGTGGACGGACCGGAGCGGACCAAGACCTTCTCCGAGAGCAACGAGGACCTGAGCCGCTTCACCGTCACCTCGCTGCTGCGGCCCGGGCAGCGGCTGTCCGTGGAGAAGCTCGTCGCGCACGGCTGGTCGGGCACCCGCTCGCTGCCGGCGGTGCGCGACCAGGTGGACGCCGCCCTGGCAGCGGCCGCCAGTGTCGGCTGGTCCGGGCTGTGCGCCGAGCAGCACGGCTACCTCGACGACTTCTGGAGCCGCGCCGACGTGGAGCTCGACGGCGACGCCGAGATCCAGCAGGCGGTGCGGTTCGCCCTCTTCCACGTCCTCCAGGCGGGCGCGCGGGCGGAGAACCAGCCCATCAGCGCCAAGGGGCTGACCGGCCCCGGCTACGACGGCCACAGCTTCTGGGACACCGAGATCTTCGTGCTGCCCATGCTCACCTACGCCGCGCCCGAGGCCGCCGAGCAGGCCCTGCGCTGGCGGCACGCGACCCTGCCCGCCGCGTGCAACCGGGCCAAGCTGCTGGGGCTGGAGGGCGCCGCCTTCCCCTGGCGGACCATCAACGGCGACGAGTGCTCGGCCTACTGGCCGGCCGGCACCGCCGCGTTCCACGTCAACGCCGGCATCGCCAACGCCGTGCTGCGCTACGCGGCCGCGACCGGCGACCTCGACTTCGAGCGCGAGGTCGGACTGGAACTGCTCGTCCAGACGGCACGGCTGTGGCGCTCCCTGGGCCACCACGACCACCAGGGGCTGTTCCACATCGACGGGGTCACGGGCCCGGACGAGTACAGCGCCATCGCGGACGACAACGTCTACACGAACCTGATGGCGCAGCAGAATCTCCAGGCCGCGGCCGACATGGCCGAGCGGCATCCGGATCTCGCGAGCACCTTCGGCGTGGACGACGAGGAGACGGCGGCCTGGCGGGACGCCGCGGCCCGGATGACGCTGCCGTACAACTCGGCCCTCGGCGTGCACGAGCAGTCCACGGGCTTCACCGGGCACCAGATGTGGGACTTCCAGGGCACCCACGAGGACCAGTACCCGCTGATGCTGAACTTCCCGTACTTCGACCTCTACCGCAAGCAGGTGGTCAAGCAGGCCGACCTGGTGCTCGCCATGCAGCTGCGCGGCGACGCCTTCACCGAGGAGCAGAAGGCCCGCAACTTCGCCTACTACGACGCGCTGACGGTGCGGGACTCCTCGCTGTCCGCCTGCACCCAGGCCGTCATCGCGGCCGAGGTCGGGCATCTGCGGCTGGCCTACGACTACCTCGGCGAGGCGGCCATGATGGACCTGTCCGACCTGGAGAGCAACACCCAGGACGGACTGCACATCGCCTCCCTGGCGGGCAGCTGGATCGCACTGGTGTCGGGCTTCGGCGGCATGCGCCAGGTCGACGGCGTCTTCTCCTTCGCCCCGCGGCTGCCCGAGCAGCTGAGCCGGCTGGCCTTCGCCCTCCAGATCCGCGACTGCCGGCTGCGCGTCGAGGTCACCGGCTCCACCACCACGTACACCCTGCTGGCCGGTGACGCGCTGGAGATCCGCCACTACGGAACGCCGCTGACGGTGACCGGCAAGGCCCCGGAGCGCAGGCGGGTGCCGGAGGTTCCGGACCGCCCCGAGCCCGTGCAGCCCGCCGGGCGGCGCCCGGCGCACCGGGGCTGGACGGGGGCCGGTCCGGGCCCCCACCCCGCCTCCGGGTGACAGCGGGGCGCCCGGCGGCGCACCGTGGAAGGGAACGCACGCGAGGAGGTGCCGTCGATGTCGCACACAGTGGAATGGAAGGTCCGCGTCCGGCTCGACGAGGAGAAGGGCACGACGACGGCGCAGGCCGTCCTGGACACCGGGGACACCTCGATGTCCGGGACGGGCGTCGCGCGGTGCGCGCCCGGGGACCGGGACGTGCCCCGGATCGGTGACGAGTTCGCGGCCGGCCGGGCCCTGCGCGACCTGGGCGAGAAGCTGCTGAGCACCGGCGAGCACGACGTCGAGGCCATGGGCGCCGCGCCCGAGCGCAGGACCTCGCCGGTGTACGGATGGTCGCTCTGAGCCCCCGGACGACCACCGCCTGGATCGTCGACCGGCCCGCGCCGGCCGCCGCGGGGCCGCTGCGCCTGGTGGAGCGGCCCCTGGCGGCGCCGGGCCCGCACGAGCTGCTGGTCGGGGTGGGCGCCTGCGGCGTCTGCCGCACCGATCTGCATCTGGCCGAGGGGGACCTGGCGCCGCACCTGCCGCACTGCACCCCGGGCCACGAGATCGTGGGCCGGGTACTGGAGGCCGGGCCGGAGGCGGCGGACTTCGACCCGGGCACCCGGGTGGGGGCCGCCTGGCTGGCGGGCACCTGCGGCGAGTGCCGCCACTGCGCCGCGGGCCGGGAGAACCTGTGCCCGCATTCCCGCTACACCGGGTGGGACGTCCACGGCGGCTACGCCGAACACGTCGTCGTCGACGCCCGCTACGCCTACCGGCTGCCGGAGGGACCGCCGGACGAGGAGCTCGCGCCGCTGCTGTGCGCGGGCATCATCGGCTACCGGGCCCTGCAACGGGCGGAGCTTCCGGCGGGCGGCACGCTCGGCGTGTACGGCTTCGGTGCCTCCGCGCATCTGACCGCGCAGCTGGCCGTCGCCTGGGGCGCGACCGTCCATGTGTTCACGCGGTCGGAGCGGGCGCGGCGGCTGGCCCTGGAGCTGGGCGCGGCGTACGCGGGCGACGTGACCGCGGCCCCGCCGGCGCCGCTGGACGCGGCGATCCTGTTCGCCCCGTCCGGCGATCTGGTTCCGCTCGCCCTGGAGGCGCTCGACCGCGGGGGCACACTGGCCGTCGCCGGGATCCATCTGACCGCCGTGCCGCCGCTGGACTACGGGAGGCATCTCTTCCAGGAGCGCGGGCTGCGGAGCGTCACGGCCAACACCCGGGCGGACGGGCGGGCCTATCTCGCCGAGACGGCCCGGCACCGCCCGGTGGTGCACGTGCGGGGCTATCCGCTGAGCCGTGCCGACGTGGCCCTGGCGGATCTGGCGGCCGGCCGCGTCACCGGTGCCGCCGTGCTGACGGTCGGCCGGGAACCGGCCGGGTGACGCGTTCTCACCCGCGTCTGATCATCGACTGGTTAGTCTCTGACCCGTGGCGACAAGCGAAACGGGAGCCGGGCAGCGGGAATTGCTGGAGGCCATCCTCTCGGTCAGCGGTGAGCTGGACCTGCCCGTCGTGCTGCGCCGGATCGTGACCACCGCCATGGACCTGGTCGGGGCGCGTTACGGGGCGCTGGGGGTGCTGGACGAGGAGGGCGTGGAGCTGGCCGAGTTCATCCCGGTCGGCCTCGACCCGGCGGAGCGCGAGCGGCTGTCGGGGGTGGCCCTGCCGCACGGGCGGGGCCTGCTGGGCCTGCTCATCCGCGATCCCCGGCCACTGCGCGTCGACGACATGGCCTGCCATCCGCTGGCCGCCGGCTTCCCGCCGGGCCACCCTCCGATGCGCTCGCTGCTGGGGGTGGCCATCACGGTGCGGGGCCGGGTCTACGGCAACCTCTACCTGTCCGACCGCCGGGACGGGAAGCCGTTCGGCGCGGACGACGAGGCCGTGGTGGTGGCCCTGGCGGGTGCGGCGGGCGTGGCCGTGGAGAACGCCCGCCTGTACTCGCGGGTGCGCGCGGGTGCCGAGCAGTTCCAGCGGCTGCTGCTGCCGCGGCTGCCCGAGCTGGCCCCGTTCGGGTCCTGGGCGCTGTACCAGCCGGCCGCCGACCCCACGCTGCTGGGCGGCGACTGGTACGACGCGCTGGTGCTGCCCGACGGTACCCGCGTGATGATCGTGGGCGACGTGGTGGGCCACGACGTGCGGGCGGCGGCCGGCATGGCGCAGATCCGCAACATGCTGCGGGCGCTCGCCTTCGACTCCGCCGCCGGCCCCGCCGAGCTGCTCGGCCGTCTGGACCGGACGCTGGAGGCGGTGACCGAGCCGGTGATGGCGACCGTGTCACTGGTCCGCGTCGAGCCGGACGGGGACGGCTGGTCGCTGCTGTGGAGCAGCGCGGGCCATCCACCGCCGCTCGTGGTGACCCCCGACGGGGAGAGCACGTACCCCGAGGGCGATCCGGACCTGCCGATCGGCGTGGACCCGGGGCTGCCGCGCCGCGACCACCGTCACCGGCTGCCGCCGGGGGCCACGTTGCTGATGTTCACCGACGGGCTGGTCGAGCACCCGGGCAAGGACCTGGGCGAGGGCCTGCGCACGGTCGCCGGGACGGCCGCGGCCCACGCGCGGCGGCCGCTGGAGGAGATGTGCCGCGCGGTGGTCGCAGCCCGCCCGGGCGACGGCCACGACGACATCGCCCTCCTGGCCCTGCGCGCGCCGGGCCCGTCCGGGGGGGGCGGTCCGGG
>NZ_JBFAPH010000392.1:0-5544 GCF_040675635.1 Streptomyces sp. NPDC049577 | reverse complement strand
GGCGGCGGTGATGTCGTAGGCGTCGACGGTCGTGGCGAGGTTCACCCCGGACCGGTCGGTGATGTTGCCGCGCTCGGCGGCGAGCGTGACGGGGATGTAGCGGTTGACGTTGGCCCGCGCCGCGTAGGCACTGGCGTCCACCGCCTGCACCTGGAGCAGCCGCACGGTGAAGACCAGCATGACGAGCGTGAGCCCGGCGCCGATCAGCCGCAGCCGGGGCCGGGGGCTGCCGAGCCGCAGGGGCCGGGTGCCGCCCCGGTTCCGGGCCGGCGGCCGGGCGCCGGGGCGCGCGGGCGCGGGGACCGGGCGGCCGGTCCGATCGGTCCGGCCGGTCCGGCCGGTCTGCCGGGTCTGCCTGGGCGCCGTCACGTCGTCACCTCCCTGAGGGTGCCCCTGGCGGGGCAGCCGGTACTGCGGCCGGTGGGGCGGGGGTCCGGCCCGCCGAGGGCAGCGGGGCGTTCGGCAGGACCTTCTGCCCGGCGGGGGCGCGGGGCGGGGCCTGGGGCACCTCGGCGTCGTGGCCGGGCACCGGGGGCGTGACGACGCCGGGGGCCGGTACGGGCGCCGGGGGCGCGGCGGGCAGGGCGGCGGGCTGGGCGCCCGCGGAGGGCACGGGGCCGGGTACGCCGGTGACCTTGCCGTCCAGACCGAGGAAGGCGGGGCTGCCGCCGGGGATCATGCCCAGTTCGCGGGCGCGGCGCTCCAGGGCGTCGGGCGCGGCGAGCTGGTCGACCTCCTGTTGCAGCGCCTGCTGCTGATCGGTCAGCTCGGTGGTCCTGCGCTGGAGCCGGCTGAGCTCGAAGGAGCCCTGGTTGAGGGAGGAGTTGAGCAGCAGCAGCCAGATCAGCCCGGAGCCGAGCAGGACGACGACGAGCAGGACGAAGGGGGTGCGCCGCGCTCCGGCACCGGTCGGCAGCAGGCGGCCCAGGCGCGGGCCCCGGCCGCGCGCGGGGGTCACGGCACGTCCTCGCGGATGCGCTCGGCGCCGCGCAGCCGGGCGGGGGCGGCCCGCCGGTTCTCGGCGATCTCCTCCTCGGTGGGCAGCTCGGCGCCCCGGGTGAGGAGCTTCAGGCGCGGCTGGTAGCGCTCGGGGACCACCGGCAGCCCGGGCGGGGCGGTGGTGGCGGCGCCGGCGGCGAAGACGCCCTTGACGATGCGGTCCTCCAGCGACTGGTACGACAGCACGGCGATGCGGCCGCCGACCGAGAGCGCGGCCACGGCGGCGGGGATGGCCCGCTCGACGCTGGCGAGCTCGCCGTTGACCTCGATGCGCAGGGCCTGGAAGGTGCGCTTGGCGGGGTTGCCGCCGGTGCGCTTGGCGGCCTGCGGCAGCGCGTCGCGGATGAGCTGGACCAGCCGGGCGCTGTTGGTGAAGGGCTCCTTCTCGCGCTCGCGCACGATGGCGGAGACGATGCGCTTGGCCTGCTTCTCCTCGCCGTAGGCGCGCAGGATGCGGACCAGTTCGCCGGGCGGGTAGGTGTTGAGGACGTCGGCCGCGCTGATGCCCTTGGTCTGGTCCATGCGCATGTCCAGGGGCGCGTCCTGGGCGTAGGCGAAGCCGCGGTCGGCCTCGTCGAGCTGCATGGAGGAGACGCCGAGGTCGAAGAGGACGCCCTGGACCTTCTCGACGCCCAGTCGCTTGAGCACGTCGGGCAGCTCGTGGTAGACGGCCCGGACCAGCGTGGCGCGGTCACCGAAAGGGGCCAGACGCTCGCCGGCGAGGGCGAGGGCGGTCGGGTCGCGGTCGAGGGCGATCAGTCGGCACTCGGGGAACCGGGTGAGCAGCGCCTCGCTGTGGCCGCCGGCGCCGAGGGTGCAGTCGACGACGACCGCGCCGGGCTCGGACAGGGCGGGTGCGAGCATGTCCAGACAGCGCTGGAGCATGACGGGGACGTGTCGCGCGTTGCTGCTCATGCGCCCTTCTGAGAGGTACGGACAGACGCCGGCGGTACGCACCGCCGGGTCCCCGCCCGCTCGAAGGGGAAGCGGCCGTTCTGGCGCCGGGGAAGTGACGCCAGGGCGACCGGGAGCGGGAGGAGGCCGAGGGATGCGTACGCATGGCGCACGTGCGGTCGGTATCGGTTCCAAGGGGAGCGTCAGGCCTCCCACTTCGCGCCACTTTAGTCCACTCGTCCCCTCGGTCAACCAACCGGCCAGCGCGTCACGCCACGGGTGTGCGACGAGTGCGGGAGGGTGACGGACCGGCGTGTTCACCCGTTCGGCGCCACGGCCCGCACACTTGTGGCATACCTCACAGACGCCCGGTCCGGCAGGCTTTGGCCCAGGGTCCGGGGAGCCGAGCGGGGAATCGCCGACTACCTTCGTGCCTATGTCGATACCAGCGCGTCAGCAGCCCCAGCCCCAGCCCGCCGGTTCCGAGCCCGCCGAGTCCTCGGTGATCGACCGCCTCGTCGAGCACAACGCGGAGTACGCGGCCGCCTTCACCGACCCCGGCATGGACGCCCGGCCGGTCCTCAAGGTCGCGGTCGTCGCCTGTATGGACGCCCGCCTCGACCTGCACGCCGCGCTCGGCCTGGAGCTCGGCGACTGCCACACCATCCGCAACGCCGGCGGCGTGGTCACCGATGACATCATCCGTTCGCTCACGATCAGCCAGCGTGCCCTGGGCACCCGCTCGGTCGTGCTGATCCACCACACCGGCTGCGGTCTGCTGAACCTGACCGAGGACTTCCGGCACGAGCTGGAGGCCGAGGTCGGCCAGCGCCCGTCGTGGGCGGTGGAGGCGTTCAAGGACCTGGACCAGGACGTGCGCCAGTCCATGCAGCGCGTGCGGACCTCGCCGTTCCTGCCGCACACCGACGACGTGCGCGGCTTCGTCTTCGACGTGACGACCGGTCTGCTCCGCGAGATCGACCCGCGCGGCTGAACGACCGGCGCGATGCGAATGACCGGCGCGATGCCGACAAGCCATGACGGGACGGCGCGGGGCGGTCAGAATGCCTGTGTGGCGCCGCCCCCGTCCGCGGACGGTGTCCGTGCCGAGGGGTGGGCCGGTCCGTACCCGCGGGCCGCGGCCGACGAGAGAGGGCCGAGGAGGGCCGGGTGACGACCTATGACGAGCGCGCCAGCCACGGGGGTCCCCCCGCTCCGGTGGAGCCGGGCGGGGGCGGTGAGCTGACCGCCACGGCGGACCGCGTCCGCCGGGCGGTGGAGGGGGTGATCGAGGGCAAGCCCGAGGTCGTACGGATCGCGTTGACGGTGCTGCTCGCCGAGGGGCACCTGCTGATCGAGGACGTGCCGGGGGTGGGCAAGACCATGCTCGCCAAGGCCCTGGCGCGGTCCGTCGACTGCTCGGTGCGGCGCGTCCAGTTCACCCCGGACCTGCTGCCCTCCGACATCACCGGCGTGAGCGTCTTCGACCAGCAGCGCCGCGACTTCGAGTTCAAGCCGGGCGCGATCTTCGCGCAGATCGTCATCGGCGACGAGATCAACCGCGCCTCGCCCAAGACCCAGTCGGCGCTGCTGGAGTCGATGGAGGAGCGCCAGGTCACCATCGACGGCAACAGCTACGAACTGCCCAGCCCGTTCATGGTGGTGGCCACCCAGAACCCGGTCGAGATGGAGGGCACGTACCCGCTGCCCGAGGCGCAGCGCGACCGCTTCATGGCCCGGGTGTCGATGGGCTACCCCAGCCCGGAGGCGGAGCTGCGGATGCTGGACACGCACGGCGCCGTCTCACCCCTGGACGACCTCCAGCCCGTCGCGCACGCGCACGACATCGTCAAGCTGATCGACGCGGTCCGCTCGGTGCACGTCGCCGAGCCGGTGCGGCGCTACGCGGTCGACCTGGTGGTGGCGACCCGCGTCCACCCGGACCTGAGACTGGGCGCGTCGCCGCGCGCGACGCTGCACCTGCTGCGCGCGGCGAAGGCGGCGGCGGCGCTGTCCGGGCGGGAGTTCGTGCTGCCGGACGACGTGCAGGCGCTGGCCGTGGCGGTGCTCGCGCACCGGCTGCTGCCCACCGCGCAGGCCCAGCTGAACCGGCACACGGCCGAGCAGGTCGTCCTCGACATCCTCCAGCGCACCCCCGTCCCCGACCCGTTCGCCCAGCAGCCGCCCGGCACCCGGGGCCGGTGATGGCCCCCGACCCGGACGGCGCCTGGAGCGGACCGGCCCGGGAGCGGGACCGGGGCGCGCTGCGGGCCGCCTTCTCAGGGCTGACCACGCGCGGCCGCTCCTTCCTCGCGGCGGGCCTGGCGGCCACCGGCTGCAGCTACGTCCTCGGCCAGCCGGATCTGCTGCGGGTCGGACTGCTGCTGGCCGTCCTGCCCCTGGTCTGCGTGCTCGTGCTGTCCCGCACCCGGCACCGGATCGCCGCGAGCCGGCGGCTCTCGCCGGCCCGGGTGACCGCCACCGCCGAGGCCCGGGTGAGCCTGCGCGTGGACAACGTCTCCAAGCTGCCCACCGGTCTGCTGATGCTCCAGGACCAGCTCCCGTACGTGCTGGGGCCCCGGCCGCGCTTCGTGCTCGACCGGATCGAGACGGGCGGCCGGCGCGAGGTCTCCTACCGGGTGCGCTCGGAGCTGCGCGGCCGCTTTCCGCTGGGCCCGCTCCAGCTGCGGCTGACGGACCCCTTCGGCATGTGCGAGCTGACCCGCTCCTTCAGCGCCCAGGACACGCTGACCGTCGTGCCGCGCGTCGACGCGCTGCCGCCGGTGCGGCTGAGCGGCGTGGCCTCCGGGTACGGCGACGGGCGGCACCGCTCGCTGGCCCTGGCCGGCGAGGACGACGTCATACCGCGCGGCTACCGGCACGGCGACGACCTGCGCCGGGTCCACTGGCGCTCCACCGCGCGCTACGGCGAGCTGATGGTGCGCCGCGAGGAACAGCCGCAGCGCGCCCACTGCACGGTCCTGCTGGACACGCGGGGCATCGCCTACGCGGGCGTCGGCCCGGACGCGCCCTTCGAGTGGGCGGTCTCCGGCGCGGCCTCCACGGCCGTGCACCTGCTGGAGCGCGGCTACTCGGTGCGCCTGGTGAGCGACACGGGCAACCTGCTGCCCGGCCCGGAGCCGGCCGGGCACGCCTCGGCGGAGGCGGTGGGGCTGGTGCTGGACACCCTGGCCGTGGTCGACCACTCCGAGGAGGAGACGCTCGCGGCCGCCCACGAGGCGCTGCGTTCCGGCGACGGGGGCCTGCTGGTGGGCTTCTTCGGCGACCTCGACGAGGCGCAGGCGGCCCAGGCGGGCCGCCTGCGCCGGCGCAGCACCACGGCGGTGGCCTTCGTCCTCGACTCGGCGGCCTGGGCCCCGCACGAGGGCCCCGGCCCGGAAGAGGCGGAAGCAGCCCTGCGCCTCCTCCGCGACTCGGGCTGGACGGCCATAAGGGTCACCCCGGGCGCGGCCTTCCCCGCCCTGTGGAAACTGGCCGCGGACCCCGCCGGTTCCGGTCATGCGTTCCGCAGGACCACGGGGGCGCCGGCCCCGACGGCGGGGGGCCGCCAGTCGTCGGGGTCCGCGGCCGCCGCGGTGCCGGCCCGGTCGGTCGCCAGGCACACCAGGTCGCCGTATCCGGCTCCGGCGA
>NZ_JBFAPH010000391.1:0-5549 GCF_040675635.1 Streptomyces sp. NPDC049577 | reverse complement strand
GCCAGGCTCCTGCTGTCCGCGAGCGCCCGCCGCACCCGGGCGGCGAACCAGTGCGCGCACCAGGCGGCCGGTACGAGCGCGCAGGCCAGGGCCAGGGCGGTGGGGGCCGCGGCCGCGAGCAGGGCGCGCGCCCCGCCGCCGCGCCGGCCGTGCAGCAGCGCGGCCAGGAGGCGCTCGCCGAACAGGCCGTAGCCGAGCAGCCAGAGCCAGGCCAGGGTGCCGAGCAGGCCCCAGGCGGCCCGGCGGGCCGGGCACCGGCCCCGCGACGGGGCGGGCCCGCTGCCGGTCTCCGCGCCCCGCGGCGTCCGGCCCGCGCCGCCCTGTTCGTGCTCCACGCGCGCGTGGAGCTCCTCGGCGAGGGAGAAGACGTCGCGGTGCCGGTAGTCGGCGGCCGTCCGGTCGGTGACGCCGCGGGCCTCCAGCCCGGCGGCGATCTCCAGGGCGTCGACCGCGCCGGCGCACAGGGCGCGGTGGCGGTGCAGCAGTCCCCTGACCGGGTCGGCGTGGGGTTCGGGTATGCCCGCGGGGGCCGGGGCGCCGTCGTTCCGGAGGGAGGTGGTCATGGACGGCCTGCCCAGGTGGGAGAGGAGGAGCGTGGCGACCAGGCGAGGGGCGGATGGGCCCCGGCGGCGTGCGCGAAGGGCACCGAGGGGTCGGGCGCCGCGTGCTGGACGGGCGCCTTGGAGAGGACTTCGAGATAGAGGGCGCCGAAGGCGGCGACGTTCTGCTCGACGGTGAACAGTTCGAGGGCGCGGGCGCGGGCGGCGGCGCCGAGCCGCGCCCTGCGTTCGGGGTCGCGCAGGAGTGCCAGGCAGGCCTCGGCGAGGGCCCCGGCGTCGCCCGGGGGGACCAGCAGGCCGGTGCCGCCGATGACCTCGCGGACCGCGCCGGTGTCGGGCGACACGGTGGCCCGGCCGCAGAACATGGCCTCGGCCAGGGCGGTCGGGAAGCCGTCGACGAGCCCGGACAGGATGACGACGCTGCCCGCCGCGTAGACCTCGGGGCCGGTGTCCGCCCCGAACCGGACACCCTCGCAGGGTGCTTGGGAGGCCGTGCCGGTCGCGCCGATGACCCTCAGTCCGGTGTCCGGCTCGGCGGCCCGTACGGCGGCGAGGGCCTCCCACAGGTGGGGCTCGGGCGTGCCGCCCACGGACACCAGGGTGCGGCCGTCGTCCAGTTCGCCGGGTGCGGCCTCGCCGACCTCCTCGTACAGGCCGGCGTCCATGCCCGGGTGGATCGTGCGCTGCCGGGCGCGGTCGGCCCCGCAGCGCTCCTGCCAGCCGCGGGCCCGGGCGTCGCCGCAGGTGACGAGCGCGGCCTGGCCGTAGATCTGGAGGGCCAGCTGCCGGTGGAAGGCGGACAGCAGGGTGCGGACGGGCGTGGAGAGCCCCTCCGGCCCGGCCAGATAGTGCTCGCGCAGCCGGACGCCGTACTCGGTGACGACCAGGGGCGTACCGAAGAAGCGTTTGGCCAGCAGGCCCGGGAGGGCGGCGGGCCCGGCCGAGGTGGCGTGGCAGAGGTCGACACCGGCCAGGCCCCGGTCGCCGTCGGCGCTGCCGTACCAGTCCAGGGAGAGCGGACGCAGCGCCCGTTCGAGGAAGCCGGAGACGACGAGGAGGTCGCTGACGCGCGTACCGTACACGGTGGGGTGCGCGCCGGGCGCGCGGCAGGCGTTCTCCAGGGTGCGCAGGGCCTGTTCGGAGCGGAGCGCCGCGGCGAGGCCGCCCTCGTCGCGGGCGAGGTCGGCGAGTCCGCCCAGGCCATCGGCGAAACGGTACGCCTGGTCGCCCGGCAAGGTGATCGCGGCGGCCAGGTCACCGAAGTGGGCGGCGAACCGGCGCCGCTGCTCCCGTCCGTACGCGCCGTACGCGCGCCCGGTGGCGCCGGGGGCGGGGCCGCCCCACAGCGGGGCCGAGCGCACCCGGCGGACGTTGCCCGGCAGGGCGTGCCAACCGCCGTCCTCCTGGCGGGCGCTGCGGCTCAGCGCGTAGAGCTCGAAGTCGTGCTGGCCGAGCCCGCGCACCAACCGGTCGCACCACTCCCCGCCCTCGTCGGCGCCTGTGCCGGCGCATGCGCCGCCTTCACGGACGGCGTACGGATAGCCGCCCTCGGACAGCAGTCCCACACGCACGAACGCATCCCCGCCTTCCCTTCGCGACCTGGTCGGCAACCACCGCGTACGGCAGCGGGAGCACGCTATGCGCGCTCACCGGTGGCGCGGCGGACGGTTGTCCGTCGCGCCACCGGAAGGGGTGAACGGGCGTGACTTTCGCCAGGACGGTGCGTTGACCCGCGCTATGCGGCGGCTCCGCTCCGTTCCAGCGCCGGCACGGCGGCGAGCAGGCCGCGCGTGTAGGGATGGGAGGGCTGCTCGTAGACGGTGTCGGCCGGGCCCTGCTCCACGACGCGGCCGCCCTTCATCACGACCAGCCGGTCGCTGACCTGGCGGACGACGGCCAGGTCGTGGGCGATGAAGACGAGCGCCAGCCCGAGGTCGCGCTGGAGCTCGCCGAGCAGCCGCACGACCTGCGCCTGCGTGGTGACGTCGAGGGCGGAGACCGGCTCGTCGCAGACGATCAGGCGCGGCTCTGGGGCGAGCGCCCGGGCGATGCCCACGCGCTGCCGCTGGCCGCCGCTGAACTCGTGCGGGTAGCGGTGGTGGGCACGGGGGTCGAGGCCCACGCGTTCCAGCAGTTCGCGCACCCGGGCGGTGATCTGCCCCTCGTCGAGCCGGCCGGCGGCGCGCAGCGGGTCGGCGATCGACTCGCCGATGCTGCGCCGGGGGTTGAGCGAGGAGACGGGGTCCTGGAAGACCATCTGCAGCTCGCCGCGGAAGGACCGCAGTTCGCGTTCCTTGAGGGAGCCGATCTCCCGTCCCCGGTAGCGCAGTTCGCCGCCGGAGGGGTCGAGCAGCCGGACGAGCATCCGGCCGAGCGTGGTCTTGCCGCTGCCGGACTCGCCGACCACGCCGACGGTTTCACCGGCGTGCACGGTCAGCGACACGTCCTCCACGGCCGTCAGGGACCGTTTGCCGCGACCGAACTCCCGGCGGAGGCCGACGGCTTCGAGCAGCACCTCGGCCCCGTCCCCGGAAGAACCGTCCGGACGGCCGGATTCGTCAACTCCGTGAGGGGCGGTTTCCTTCCGACGGACGTTGAGCCGGGGGACGGCCGCCAATAGGTCACGCGTATAGGTCTCGCGCGGAGTGTCGAGCACCTCGCGGACCGGTCCGTGTTCGACCGCGCGGCCGTCCTTCATCACGAGCAGCTCGTCGACGCTGCCGGCGGCGACGCCCAGGTCGTGGGTGACCAGGAGCAGGCCGGTGCCCGTCTCGGCGCGCAGTTCGCGCAGCAGGTCCAGGATCTGGGCCTGGACGGTGACGTCGAGGGCGGTGGTGGGCTCGTCGGCGATCAGCAGGCGGGGCTCGCAGGCGAGCGCCATGGCGATGAGGGCGCGCTGGCGCATGCCGCCGCTGAACTCGTGCGGGCGGGAGCGGGCGCGCCGGGCGGCGTCCGGGATGCCGACCCGGTCGAGGACCTCGACGGCCCGCGCGCGGGCGGCGCGGCGGGAGGCGCCCCGCCGGTGCGTCCGGTGGACCTCGGCGATCTGGTCGCCGATGGCCTGGTAGGGGTCGAGCGAGGAGAGCGGGTCCTGGAAGACCATGGCCGCCACGCCGCCGCGCAGCCGCCGCAGAGCGGCCTCGTCGGCCGCTTGGACGTCGTGGCCGGCGACGCGGACCGTGCCGGTGACGCGGGCGCCGGTGCCCCGGTGCAGGCCGAGCAGGGCGTAGGCGGCCGTGCTCTTGCCGGAGCCGGACTCGCCGACGATGCCCAGCGCCCCGCCGGGCGGCAGCTCGAAGGAGAGCCCGTCCACGGCCGGGACGAAGCCGTCCGCGCTCCCCGCCGCGGCGTGGAAGGCGACGGACAGGTCGGTGACGGTGACCAGCGGTTCGGTCATCGCAGGGCCACCCTTCGGTCGGCGGCGGCGTAGAGCACGTCCGCCAGGATGTTGGCGATCACCACGGCGGCGCCGGTGACCAGGACGACGGCGACGACGACCGGCAGGTCGACGGTGGTGGTCGCGTGGACGAGCAGCTGGCCGAGCCCGGGCAGGCCGAACAGCGTCTCGGTGAGCACCGCGCCGCCGAACATCGAGCCGAGGTCGGCCGCGGACAGGGCGATCACGGGCGGCAGCGCGCCGCGCAACGCGTGCCGGCCGACGACGGCCCGCTCGGTGACGCCGTAGGCGCGGAAGGTGCGGATGTGGTCCTCGGCCAGCGTCTCCAGGACCGCGCTGCGGGTGAGCCGGGCGTACTTCGCGGACTCGATGAGGGCGAGCGCGATCCACGGCAGCAGCATGTTCCAGGCCCACTGCTCGGGGTCGTCGGACAATGCGACGTACGAGGGGAAGGGCAGCCATTCCAGGTACGCGCAGAAGACCATCAGCAGCATCAGCCCGATGATGAACACCGGGGTCGCGGTGCCGGCGAGCGTGAGCCAGGTCAGCACGCGCTCGGTGACGCCGCCGCGGCGCAGGGCGGACAGCAGTCCGGTGCCGACGCCGAGCAGCAGCCAGAAGACCATCGCGCCGAGCGCCAGGGAGGCGGTGACCGGCAGCCGCTGGCCGATCAGTTCGGTGACCTGCTGGTCGTTCTGGTAGGAGAGCCCGAAGCAGGGGGCGTCGCAGTGCAGCAGGCCGGTGCCGGTGGAGTAGTCGTGGCCGGCGACGACGCCCTGGAGGAAGTGCCAGTACTGCGTGTACACGGGATCGTTGAGGCCGAGCTGGTCGCGGACCTGGGCGATCTGCTCGGGGTTGCAGCGCGGTCCGCAGGCCAGGCGCGCGGGGTCGCCGGGCGCGAGGTAGAACAGCGCGTAGACGACGACGGAGAGCGCGAGGAGCACGACGAGCGCTCCGATCGCGCGGCGCAGCAGATAGCCGGTCATGCCGCACTCCCCTTCTTCTGCGCGTTCTTCTGCGCCTTCTTCTGCGCGCCCTTCCGCGCGCGGCCGACGCGCAGCCGGGACGCCTCGCGCGGGTCCAGCGCGGTGCGCACGGCGTCGCCCAGCACGGTGAAGGCGAGCACGGTGACGAACAGCAGCAGGGCCGGCAGCAGCACGTACATCGGGTCCGTGCGGAACCAGGTGGTGGCGGAGGAGAGCATCTGGCCCCAGGAGGGGGTCGGGGGTTTGACGCCGACGCCGAGGAAGGACAGTCCGGCCTCGGTGACGATGTTGGTGGGCAGCAGGATGGCCGCGTAGGTGATGACGGGCGCGGCGAGTGCGGGCAGCAGTTCGCGCCGGGCGACGCGCCAGGGCGAGGCGCCGGTCAGCCGTGCGGCGGCGACGAAGTCGAGCTTCTTCATGCCCAGCGTCTGGGCCCGGACCAGCCGTGCGGTCGGCCCCCAGGCGAGCAGCCCGATGACGAGCACGAGCAGGACCGGGCGCGGGAAGTCGGTGGGGACGACGGCGGTCAGCGCGATGGCGAAGACGAGCATGGGCATGGCCACCATGACGTCGGTGACGTGGCTGAGCACGCTGTCGACGAAGCGG
>NZ_JBFAPH010000390.1:0-5558 GCF_040675635.1 Streptomyces sp. NPDC049577 | reverse complement strand
GGAGGGCGAGGCCCCGGCCGCCGGCCGTGTCCCCCTCCCGCTCGCCACCGCGATCGGCCTCGCCGCCGCCCTGGGTGTGGCCCTGTCCGGCGCGCCGCAGCTGGTCCTGCGGTTCGCGGCGGGGGCGCTGCTGTAGGCCGGCCGTGCTGTGGGCCGGCCGTCCCCCGGACGGCGCAGCGCCCGTCGCGGACGGGCGGGGGAACCGGCGTACTTCCTCTCGCGTTGACCAGTTCGAAAGGTTCCACTGGTTCAAGGGTTCCCCTGCCGCACCATTTGGAGGGCGTACCGTGCACCGCCGGCACAACGGGCTCAGGACGGCCGTGCTCCTCGGGGGGCTGTCCGCGCTCATCATCGTCATCGGCAGCGCCTTCGGGCGCACGGGCCTGATCGTCGCCGTCCTGGTGGCCCTCGGCACCAACGCCTACGCCTACTGGAACAGCGACAAGCTCGCCCTGCGGGCCATGCGCGCCCGCCCCGTCAGCGAGTTCGAGGCCCCCCAGCTCTACCGCATGGTGCGGGAGCTCTCCACGGCGGCCCGGCAGCCGATGCCCCGGCTGTACATCTCCCCGACGGAGGCGCCCAACGCCTTCGCCACCGGCCGCAACCCGCGCAACGCCGCCGTCTGCTGCACGGAGGGCATCCTGCGCCTGCTGGACGAGCGCGAGCTGCGCGGCGTCATCGGCCATGAGCTCAGCCACGTCTACAACCGCGACATCCTCATCTCGTCCGTCGCGGGCGCGCTCGCCTCGGTCGTGATGTTCCTGGTCAACTTCGCCTGGCTGATCCCCTTCGGCCGCGACGAGGACGACGAGGGCCCGGGACTCATCGGCATGATCATGATCATGCTGCTGGGCCCGGTCGCGGCCTCCCTCATCCAGCTGGCCGTCAGCCGGTCCCGCGAGTACGAGGCCGACGCCTCCGGCGCCCGCCTCACCGGGGACCCCCTGGCCCTGGCGTCGGCCCTGCGCAAGCTGGAGACGGGCACGGCCCGCCTGCCGCTCCCGCCCGAGCCGCGCCTGGAGACGGCGAGCCACATGATGATCGCGAACCCGTTCGGCGCGGGCGGCGGCATGTCGAAGCTCTTCTCCACCCACCCGCCCATGGGCGAGCGCATCCGCCGCCTGGAGGGCATGGCGGGCCACCGGCCCTGAAAGCCGGCGGGAAAGCCCACGGGGGCGGCCGGAGAGGCCGCCCCCCGGCTCACGCGCTCACAGCCCCGGCAGCTGCAGATCCGGCAGCCCGGGCAGCAGCTCCGACAGGTCCGGCAGGGCCGGCAGGTCCGGGGCCCCCGCACCCTCGTCCCCGGGCTGTCCCTGGTCGTCCCCGGGCTTCTCGCCCCCGGGCTTGTCGTCGTCGTGCGAGTAGGCGGGCAGGGTGTGCGGCGTTCGCGGCGGAACCGACGGCTCGGCGAGCGCCGGGGCAACCGGACCGAGGGCGACGAGCGCGGCGGCGAAGGCCGCGACCCCCAGCGCGGCTGAGGCGAGTCGTGGCACGGTGGGCATCCTTTCGATCGGCCGACAGGACGGAAGCCGTACCTCCCCCGCCCAGAGGTCCCGCATCCCCTTTGCGCCGGGGCGCTCGCCCGGCCGGAGGACGAGGGGGGCGTACGTGCCCATCCCGGCCCCGTCCCGGCCCCCGGCCCGCACCGGGCAACCACGCCTCCACCTGCGGCGTCTCACTCGCCGGAGAACCGGTCGCGTGGAAGGCTTGTGGATATGAGGTTCATCCTGAATGTGATCTGGCTGGTCCTCTGCGGCCTCTGGATGGCGATCGGGTACGTCGTCGCGGGCATCATCTGCTGCGCGCTCATCGTGACGATTCCGTTCGGCATCGCGTCGTTCCGCATCGCCGCCTACGCGCTGTGGCCCTTCGGCCGCACCACCGTCGAACGCCGCGACGCCGGCGCGGGCTCGCTCATCGGCAACGTCGTCTGGCTCGTGTTCGCCGGCTGGTGGCTGGCGCTCGGACACGTCTTCACCGGCATCGCGCTGTGCTGCACGATCATCGGGATCCCGCTGGGCATCGCGAACTTCAAGCTGATCCCGGTCTCGCTGATGCCGCTGGGCCGCGAGATCGTCCCCAGCGACCGGCCGTTCGCGACGCGCTGAGCCCGCGGGAAGGGGCGGGCCGGCGGCCCGCCCCCGCGCCGGCTAGCGGTAGTTGACGAACTGGAGGGCGAAGTCCAGGTCCTTGCCCTTGAGCAGGGCGATGACCGCCTGCAGGTCGTCGCGGCTCTTGGAGGAGACGCGCAGCTCGTCGCCCTGGACCTGGGCCTTGACGCCCTTGGGGCCCTCGTCGCGGATGATCTTGGCGACCTTCTTGGCGTTGTCCTGGGAGATCCCCTCCTGCAGGGAGGCGAAGATCTTGTACTCCTTGCCGGAGATCTGCGGCTCGCCCGCCTCCAGCGCCTTCAGGGAGATGCCGCGCTTGATCAGCTTGGACTGGAAGACGTCGAGGATGGCCTTGACCCGCTCCTCGCCGTTGGCACGCATCTCGATCTTGTCGCCGGACCAGGCGATCGACGCGTCGGCGCCCTTGAAGTCGTAGCGCTGGGAGATCTCCTTGGCGGCCTGGTTGAGGGCGTTGTCGACCTCCTGCCGCTCGACCTTCGAGACGATGTCGAAACTGGAGTCGGCCATATTGAGTTGGCTCCTCGTGCGTAGATCCGTCGTGGGGTGCTGCGGCCCGTGGAGGGCCGCCCCGCAAGCCTAGGGCCTGCCCGGCGGATCATGGTGAACGCGTCGGCCGCGGCGGCGGCCGGCCGGGACGTGCCCGCCGGCGGAAGCCGATCGGCTGCTGTGAACCGAGTGGCGGAGCACCCCAGGTCATCGGGTATCGTTTACGTCGTTGCCACGGAGCGGCTCGAAAGAGCGACCGGGGCGGCAACCCATGGCGGTGTGCCCGAGTGGCCAATGGGAGCGGACTGTAAATCCGTCGGCTTAGCCTACCCAGGTTCGAATCCTGGCGCCGCCACGGAACGAGGCCCCTGACCGGAGACGGTCAGGGGCCTTTTTCGTTCACTCCTCCTTTGCCGGCTACGCGCCCACGACGCCCTTCACGGCCCGCTCCACCGGCGTGTCACCGCCGATCAGCTCCAGCGTCAGGCCCGCCGACCGCGGCTCGTCCAGCAGGGCGACCAGCGTCGCCGCCACGTCGTCCCGCGGTACGTCGCCCCGGCCCGTCGCCTCCGAGAGCGCCACCCGGCCCGTGCCGGGGTCGTCCGTGAGCCGGCCCGGGCGCAGGATCGTCCAGTCCAGGTCGGGCCGGGCGCGGACATCGGCGTCGGCCGCGCCCTTGGCTCGCAGATAGGCGGCGAAGACCTCGTCCGTGCCCTCCGGGGGCTCCGAGTCGGCGCCCATGGCGGAGACGACGAGGAAACGGCGCACGCCCGCCGCCTCCGCCGCGTCGGCGAAGAGGGTCGCGGCCGCGCGGTCGACGGTGTCCTTGCGGTCGATGCCGCTGCCGGGGCCCGCGCCCGCCGCGAAGACGGCGGCGTCGGCGCCCTCCAGATGCCGCGCGACGTCCTCGACCGACGCCGACTCCAGGTCGCAGACGACCGGCTCCGCGCCGGCGGCGAGCAGGTCCCCGGCCTGTCCCGGCCTGCGGATCACACCCGCGACCTCGTCACCGCGCACGGCGAGCAGCCGCTCCAGCCGCAGCGCGATCTGACCATGTCCACCAGCGATGACAATGCGCATGATCCGACCGTAACGCCGGGCGGCGGGCTCACGCCGGATGGCCTCCCCCGCGCGGCGACTGCCGCGGCAGGTCCAGGGCGACCGCCGCCTGCCCGTCGCAGAACTCCCGCACGGCGCTCGTACGGGCCACCACGCGCCCCTCGTGGACCACCAGGCGGCTGTAGCCCAGGGAGAGCACCCCGGCGACCCCGGAGCCCCGTACGGCCAGCAGCTCGGCCGGGAAGCCCGCCTCGACGCGCACCTCGGGCAGCCCCATCGCCGCCCGGGCCCCGGCGCTGACCGTCTCGTACGCCTGCTCCGGGCGCAGCTCGCCGCGCGAGGCCAGCAGCCTCCAGCGGGGGCGCCGTGCGGGCGAGGGCCAGGAGGCCCTCCAGGTCGCACCCCGCCCGCACCTGCGCCGCCTGTGCCGCCACCGCGTCCACCGCGTCGGCCCGCCGCTCGGCGACCGGCACCAGGCCCAGGTGGCGGCTCGGCGTGTGCACCACCGCGACCCGCCGCAGCGCGCCCAGGACCGGTACGCCCGACTCCTCCAGCGCCTCCCGCAGGAGCGTTTCATGGCGGTCGGAGCCGACCTTGTTGAGGATGACGCCCGCGACCCGCACCTCCGGGTCCCAGGACGCGAAGCCGTGCACCAGCGCGGCCACCGACCGCGACTGCGAGGACGCGTCGACGACCAGCACCACCGGCGCCTTCAGCAGCTTCGCGACGTGGGCCGTCGACGCCAGCTCGCCCTGCCCGCTCGCGCCGTCGTACAGGCCCATCACGCCCTCGACGACCGCGAGGTCGCAGCCCGCGGCGCCGTGCAGGAAGAGCGGGGCGATCCGCTCGGGCCCGCACAGATAGGCGTCGAGGTTGCGGCCGGGGCGGCCCGTCGCCAGGGCGTGGTAGCCGGGGTCGATGTAGTCGGGCCCCACCTTGTGCGGGGAGACGGCCAGCCCGGCGTCGGCGAAGGCCCGCATCAGCCCGGTGGCCACGGTCGTCTTGCCGCTGCCCGAGGAGGGCGCGGCGATGACGAGCCGCGGGACGTGCGTACTCACCACTCGATGCCCCGCTGGCCCTTCTGGCCCGCGTCCATCGGATGCTTGACCTTGGACATGTCGGTCACCAGATCCGCGAAGTCGATCAGCTTGTCCGGCGCGTTGCGGCCGGTGATCACCACGTGCTGGGTGCCCGGACGGTCGCGCAGCACGGAGACCACCTCGTCGGTGTCGATCCAGCCCCAGTGCAGCGGGTAGGCGAACTCGTCCAGCACGTAGAGCTTGTACCGCTCGGCCGCGAGGTCCCGCTTGACCTGCTCCCAGCCCTCGCGCGCCTTCTCCTCGTTGCTCAGTTCGCCGGCGCGCTGGATCCAGGACCAGCCCTCGCCCATCTTGTGCCAGTCGACGGTGCCGCCCTCGCCGGACGCGCCGAGCACCCGCAGCGCGTTCTCCTCGCCGACCTTCCACTTCGCCGACTTCACGAACTGGAACACCCCGATCGGCCAGCCCTGGTTCCACGCCCGCAGCGCCAGCCCGAACGCCGCCGTCGACTTGCCCTTGCCGATGCCGGTGTGGACGAAGACGAGCGGCCGGTTGCGGCGCTGACGCGTGGTGAGCCCGTCGTCGGGCACGATGGTCGGCTGTCCCTTGGGCATTTACGCGGCCTTCCTGCTGTGGGTGTTCCGTACGGTGCGCACCAGCGCGGTGACGTTGTCGGCGCGCAGGTCGTCGAGCGTCACGACCGGGCCGCCGAGCGCCCGGCCCAGCTCGCCCGCCAGCCCGAGGCGCACCGGCCCGGACTCGCAGTCCACGACCACCGACGCCGTGCCGGTGCTCTCGATCAGCCGTGCCGCGTGCCGGGCGCGGACCAGCGGCTCGGGGC
>NZ_JBFAPH010000389.1:0-5561 GCF_040675635.1 Streptomyces sp. NPDC049577 | reverse complement strand
GCCGGCCGGCTGCCGTCGTACATGGTGCCGTCCGTCGTCATGGCCCTGGACTCCCTCCCCCTGACGCCCAACGGCAAGACCGACCGCAAGGCCCTGCCCGCGCCCGCCGCGGCCGCCCGGCCGAGCCGGGAACCGCGCAGCCCCCGCGAGGAGATCCTCTGCGGCCTGTTCGCCGAGATCCTGGGCGTCCCGCGCGTCGGCATCGACGACAGCTTCTTCGACCTCGGCGGCCACTCCCTCCTCGCCACCCGCCTGGTCTCCCGCATCCGCACCGTCCTCGGCGCCGAACTCCCCATCCGCGCCCTGTTCGAGACGCCGACCGTCGCCGGGCTCGCCCGGCGGACCGAGGAGGCGGACGCCGCGCGCCCCGCGCTCGTCCGGCAGGAGCGCCCGCGGACCGTCCCGCTGTCCTTCGCCCAGCGCCGGCTGTGGTTCGTCAACCGCATGGACCCCGGCGCCTCGCACTACAACATGGCCACCGCCCTGCGCCTGCGCGGCCCCCTCGACGAGGACGCCCTGTCCGCCGCGCTCGCCGACGTCGTCACCCGGCACGAGAGCCTGCGCACCGTCTTCCCCGAGGACGGCGGCCGGCCCCACCAGATGATCCTCGGCCCGGACGCGGCCACGGCCGCGCTGCCGCGCCGGCTGACGACGACCGAGGAGGAACTGACCGAGACCGTCGAGACGTTCGTCCGCCAGGGCTTCGACCTCTCCGTCGAGCCGCCCCTGCGGGCCGCCCTGCTGGCCCTCGGCCCCGACGAGCACGTGCTCGTGCTCGTGCTGCACCACATCGCCGGCGACGGCTGGTCGCTGCGCCCGCTCGTGCGCGACCTCGCCACCGCCTACGCCGCGCGCCTCGACGGCGCCGCCCCGCAGTGGTCCCCGCTGCCCGTCCAGTACGCGGACTACGCCCTGTGGCAGCGCGAGCTGTTCGGCGACGAGGACGACCCCGGCAGCCTGGCCGCCCGGCAGCTGGCCCACTGGACCCGGGCCCTCGCCGGACTGCCCGAGGAACTCGCCCTGCCCACCGACCGGCCCCGCCCGGCCACCGGCACCCACCGCGGCGAGGCCGTCGCCTTCACCCTCGACGCCCCGCTGCACCGCAGGCTCCTCGCGCTCTCCCGGGAGAGCGGGACCAGCATGTTCATGGTCTTCCAGGCGGCCCTGGCCGCCCTGCTCACCCGCCTCGGCGCCGGCACCGACATCCCCCTCGGCACCGCGGTGGCCGGCCGCACCGACGACGCCACCGAGGACCTCATCGGCGTCTTCATCAACGAGCTCGTGCTGCGCACCGACACCACGGGTGCCCCCTCCTTCCGCGAGCTGCTCGCCCGCGTCAAGGAGACCGACCTCACCGCCTACGCCCACCAGGACCTGCCGTTCGAGCGGCTGGTCGAGGAGCTCAACCCGGCGCGCTCCCTGGCCCGCCACCCGCTCTTCCAGGTCTCCCTGTCCGTGCGGGACGAGGCCCCTGCCGTGCCCGCGCTGCGGGGCCTGGAGGTCAGCACGGTGCCCCGGGCCGGCGAGGCGGCCCGCTTCGACCTGTCCTTCGGCCTCGGCGAACTCCGCACCGCCGACGGCGCGCCCGGCGGCGTGCGCGGCCAGGCCGTCTACGCCACCGACCTCTTCGACCGCTCCACCGTCGACACCCTGGTGGCCCGCTTCACCCGGCTGCTGGCGGCCGCCGCCGCCGAACCCGACCGGTCGATCGGCGACCTGGAGATCCTTGCCGAGGACGAGCGCCACGAGCTGCTGACGGCCCGCAACGCCACCGTCCAGGACGTGCCGGACGCAACGCTGGCCGAGCTGTTCGCCCGCCAGGCCGCCCGCACGCCCGACGCCCTCGCCGTCGTCCACGGGACACAGACCGTCACCTACGCGGAGCTCGACGCCCGCGCGAACCGGCTGGCCCGGCTGCTCCTGCGGCACGGCGCCGGACCGGAGTCCCGGGTGGCCCTCGCCCTGCCGCGCTCGCTCGACGCGGTGACCGCGATGCTCGCCGCCGGCCGGGCCGGAGCCGCCTACGTCCCCCTGGACACCGAACAGGCCGGGCCGCGGCTGGACTTCGTGTTGCGGGACGCCGCCCCGGCCCTGGTGCTCACCACCCGGGACACGCTCGCCGGCCTGCCGTCGCTCGCCGACGGGCCGTGGCAGCGACTCGTCCTCGACGCGGACGAGGTCCGCGCCGCCCTGGAGGAGCAGTCCCGAGAGCCGCTGTCCGGCGAGGAGCTCCCGGTGCCGCCGTCCCCCGCGCACCTGGCGTACGTCATCTACACCTCCGGCTCCACCGGCACCCCCAAGGGCGTACAGGTCGAACAGCGCGCGATCGCCGACTACGCCGTCCGCGCCGCCGCCGTCTACCCGGGCCTGGCCGGCCGCACCCTGCTGCACTCCTCGCTCTCCTTCGACCTCGGGCTGACCACCCTGTACGGCACCCTGCTGGCGGGCGGCACCCTGTACGTCGCGGACCTCGACGAGCACCTGGACGTGCCGGGCGGGCTCACCTTCCTCAAGGCGACCCCCAGCCATCTGCCGGTGCTGGAGCTGCTGCCGGACGTCCTGGCGCCGGGCGCCGAGCTGATGACCGGCGGCGAGGCGCTGCGCGGCGAGCAGCTCGCGCCCTGGCGCGAGCGCCGCCCCGACCTGACGTTCGTCAACCACTACGGCCCCACCGAGACCACGGTCGGCTGCTTCGACCACCGCACCCCGCCGGCCGGGCCCGTCGCGTCCGGTCCCGTGCCACTGGGCCGGCCCATGTGGAACACCCGGGCGTATGTGCTGGACGACCGGCTGCGGCCGGTGCCGGACGGCACCGTCGGCGAGCTCTACGTGGCGGGCACGGGCCTCGCCCGCGGCTACGGCGGCCGGCCGGCGCTCACCTCCGAGCGGTTCGTCGCCGACCCGTACGGCCCCGCCGGCACCCGCATGTACCGCACCGGAGACCTCGTCCGCCGGCGCGGGGACGGGCTGCCCGAGTTCGTCGGCCGGGCCGACGACCAGGTCAAGATCCGTGGCTTCCGCATCGAACTCGGCGAGGTGGAGTCCGCGCTGCTCGCCGTCGAGGGCGTCGGCGCCGCCACCGCGGCGGTGCGCGAGGACCGGCCCGGCGACAAGCGGCTCGTCGGCTACGTCGTCCCGGCCGGCGGACCGGCCGGAGCGCCCCTCGATCCGGCCGCGGTGCGCCGCCGGCTGACCGGTACCCTGCCCGGTCACCTGGTCCCCGCCGACGTGGTGGTGCTCGACGCGCTGCCGCTGACCGCCAACGGCAAGGTGGACCGCCGGGCCCTGCCCGCGCCGCGCACCACGCACACCGTGGCGGGACGCGCACCGCGCACCCCCGAGGAAGAGACCCTGTGCGGGCTGTTCGCCGACGTGCTGGGCGTCCCCGCGGTCGGGATCGACGACGACTTCTTCGCCCTCGGCGGCCACTCGCTGCTGGCCACCCAGATGGTCAACCGGGTCCGCACCGCCTTCGGCGCCGAACTGCCCCTGCGTGCCCTGTTCGAGGCCCCCACCGTGGCCGGTCTCGCCCGGCTGCTGCCCGGCGCCCGCACCGCCCGCCGTCCGCTGTCCCCCGCCGAACGGCCCGCACACGTCCCGCTGTCGTACGCGCAGCGCCGGCTCTGGTTCCTCAACCAGCTCGACACGGCCGGCTCGCTGTACAACGTGCCGGTCGTCCTCGGGCTGCGCGGCGAGCTGGACCACGACGCCCTGCGGCTCGCGGTGCGGGACGTCGTCGCCCGGCACGAGTCGCTGCGCACCGTGTTCCCCGCGGTGGACGGCGAGCCCGTCCAGCAGGTGCTGGACGCCCGGGACCACGCGCCGGACGTGCCGGTGCTCCGGGCCGCGGCCCACGAGGTGCGGCAGCTCACCGACGAGCTCACCGGCCGGGGCTTCGACCTGACCACGCAGCCGCCGCTGCGGGCCGCGCTGATCGCGGCCGGCCCGCAGGACCACCACCTGGTCCTGGTGCTGCACCACATCGCCAGCGACGCCTGGTCCTGGCGGCCGCTGACGGCCGACCTCGCCACCGCCTACGCGGCACGCCGCGCCGGCGAGGCCCCCGAGTGGGAACCGCTGCCCGTCCAGTACGCCGACTACGCGATCTGGCAGCGCGAGGTCCTCGGCGACGAGTCGGACCCCGGCAGCGAACTCTCCCGCCAGCTGACCCACTGGACCGGGGCCCTCGCCGGGCTGCCCGAGGAGCTGAACCTGCCGGCCGACCGCCCCCGCCCGGCGTCCGGCCCGCAGGACGGCGCCAAGCACCGCTTCACCCTCGACCCCGGGCTGCACCGCGACCTGCTGGTCCTGGCCGCCGCCACCGGCACCAGCCTGTTCATGGTCGTCCAGGCCGGCCTCGCCACGCTCCTCACGCGCCTCGGCGCCGGCACGGACATCCCCATCGGCGCCCCGATCGCGGGGCGCAGCGACGACGCCCTCGACGATCTCGTGGGCTTCTTCCTCAACACCCTCGTGCTGCGCACCGACACTTCGGGGGAGCCCACCGTCCGCGAGCTGCTGGCCCGGGTCCGGGAGACCGACCTCACCGCCTACGCCCACCAGGACGTGCCGTTCGAGCGGCTGGTCGAGGCCCTCAACCCGGCCCGCTCCCTGACGCGGCACCCGCTGTTCCAGGTGACGCTGACCGTGCAGAACACCGCGCCGGCCGGACTGGAACTGCCCGGCCTCACGGTCAGCCCCGAGAACGGCGAGCACCACCGGGCCCGCTTCGACCTGTCCTTCGGCCTGGGGGAGCGGCGCACCGCCCAGGGCGCCCCCGACGGCATCGAGGGTGTCCTCGAGTACGCCACGTCCCTCTTCGACCGCGCCACGGCGGAATCCCTCGCCACCCGCCTCGAACGCGTTCTGCGCGCGATGGCCGCCGACCCCGACCGCGGCATCACCGGGACCGAGCTGCTGTCCGGCGAGGAACGCGAGCGGATCGTCACCGGCTGGAACGACACCGCGCGCGAACTCCCGGCGGAACTGCTGCCCGAGCGGTTCGCCGCGCAGGCGGCGCGCACCCCGGACGCGGAAGCCGTCGTCCTCGGCGGCGAATCGGTGTCCTACGCGGAGCTGGACGCACGGGTGAACGGCCTGGCGAACGCGCTGCTCGCGCGGGGCGTCGGCCGGGGTGATCTGGTGGCCCTCGCGCTGCCGCGTTCGGTGGACGCGGTGGTCGCGATGCTGGCCGCCGGCCGGGCGGGGGCCGCGTTCCTGCCGGTGGACGTCGGCTTCCCGGCCGAGCGCATCGCGTATGTGCTGGCGGACGCCGCACCGGCGGTCGTGCTGACGACCGAGGGGACCGCCCTGCCCGAGGGCCTGAACCTGCTGACGGTGGACGGGATCGCCCCGGCCGCCGCCCTGTCCGGGACCCGGCCGGTGTCGGCCGCCGATCCGGCGTACGTTCTCTACACCTCGGGCTCGACCGGCCGCCCCAAGGGCGTCGTCGTCCCGCACGGCGCGCTGGCCAACTTCCTGTCCTCGATGCGCGAGCACACCGCCCTGACGCCGGCCGACCGCTGGCTGGCGGTGACGACGTTCGGCTTCGACATCTCGCT
>NZ_JBFAPH010000388.1:0-5595 GCF_040675635.1 Streptomyces sp. NPDC049577 | reverse complement strand
GCTCCAGGAGCAGCGGGATGAGGTTCGCGGCGATCCTGCCGCGGCTGCCGGTGATCAGAACGGTCATGAGACGAGTCCCTTTCCAGGTCATGGACGGACACCGCGGCGCCCGAACTCGGACCGAACGAGGCTACAGCGGCCCGGCTTCCGGGCCGGCTTTCCGGCCCGGGAGGCAGGGCCGTGATCAGACGAGACGGTGACCACCGTCGACGTGCAACACGGTTCCATTGACGAATCCATTGCGCAGCACCGACAGGAACGCCTGGGCCATGTCATCGGCGGTGCCGATGCGCCGGGCCGGGAGGCGCCCCGCCAGATCGGCGAAGGCGGCCCGCTTGTCCATGCCGAGCCGGTCCCAGACGGGGGTGTCCACCCAGCCGGGCGAGACCACGTTCACCCGCACCGGGGCCAGTTCGAGCGCCAGGCCGGACGCCAGCGAGGCGAGCGCGCCGTTGGCCGCCGCGACGATCGTGTTCGAGCCGTTCGGCCGGTAGGCGTTGATCCCCGACGTGTAGGTGAGGGACCCGGTGACCCGCCCGGCCGCGTACTTGCCGACAAGCCAGGCACCGAGCAGTTTGACGTCCAGGACGCTTCGGGCCGCCGAGGCGGATATGTCCGCGCTCCGGCCGTACGCCCCCGTCACATCCGCCGCGGTGACCACCACATGCTCCACCGACCCCAGGTGGTCGAAGAGTTCGGCCACGTCCTCCTCCCTGCCGATGTCCGCACGCACCGTGCGGACCCTCCCGCCCGCCGCCGGTGCCAGCTCGGCCCGGGCCGCCGCGAGCCGGTCGGCGGACCGGCCGGCGATCGTCACATCCATCTGCTCGGCGAGCAGGGTCCTGGCCAGAGCCAGGCCCATTCCGGAGCCACCGCCGATGATCAGTGCGTCAGTCATGCTCCGAGCCTGCACCGCCGGCCCGGACGCAGGGAGGGCCGCGCTGATCCTAGGTGCGACACGGCCACCCGGAACACAACTGTCCGGTGGCACACTCGACGGCGTGAACGCCATGGCGGAATACCTGCGGGTCCGGCGCGGACGAATCGGCCCGGCCGACGTCGGGCTGCCCACCGGCCCGGGCATCCGGCGCGCCCCCGGGCTGCGCCGGGAGGAACTGGCCGCGCTGGCCGGGGTGAGCGTCGACTACTACACCCGCATCGAACAGGGCAGGGAGACGGCACCCAGCGACGCGGTCCTGGACGCGCTGGCCCGGGCCCTGCGCCTCACCGACGACGAGCACGCCCATCTGCTCGCCCTCGCCGACCGGGCCGCCGGGCGGTCACCGCGCCGCCGGCCCGCCGCCCCACGGCCGGTCGGCCCCGGGCTGCGGCTCCTGCTGGAATCGGTCCGGCCCGGTCCGGCGTACGTGCTCAACGAGACCAACGACGTACTGGCGGCCAACCCTGAGGGTCTCGCGCTGATGCCCGGTCTCGACGACTGGCCGCCCGGCCGGAGGAACACCATCCGCTACACGTTCCTGCACCCGGCCGCACGCACGGTCTTCGCCGACTGGCAGCGGGTGGCCCGCAACTGCGTCGCGCACCTGCGCACCGTCGAGCCGTCCGCCCCGGAGGCGACCGCCGCTCTCGTCGCCGAACTGTCCGCGGCCGACGAGCGGTTCGCCGCGTTGTGGGACCGGCACGAGGTCCTGGTCAAACGCGGCGGCGCCACCGCCTTCGACCACCCGCAGATCGGCCGCGTCACTCTCCCGAACGAGATCCTCACCACCCCCGACCACGGCAGCCGCCTGCTCCTCTACCAAGCCGCACCCGGCACCCCCGAACACGACGCGCTGGTACTGCTGTCCATGACGGCGGAAGGCGCGGTCGCGCCCCGGACGGACGGCCCATAGGGACGGGACAACTTCATGTCGGAGACACCCTGCCGTTGCCCGGATGTCCTTCCGCGCTGCTGATCTTTCCGGCGACAAGCCGATCAACGGAAAGGGCAGGGCCGATGGCCGCCGGAAAGTTCCGCATCGCCGTTCTCGCCACCCTCGCGGCGGTCGCACTGCCGACCGCCGCGCTGGGCACCGCCACCACCGCGCAGGCCGCCCGGGACTCGGGCCTGCCCAGCTACCAGACCTGGCAGAAGGACGTGAAGAAGGCCGTCGCGCCCACGATTCCGTGGCTGCGTGAGCGGGCCGGCGAGCACGGCGGCAGGCCGGCCATCGTGCTCGACATCGACAACACCGCACTGGAGACCCACTACCACCCGGGCCGGGCGAACGAGCCGGTCCTCGACGTGGCCCAGTGGGCGCACGAGCACCACGTGTCCGTCCTCTTCGTCACCGCCCGCACCTCCTCCTCGTCGGCCCGCAAGGAACTGCGGCAGGCCGGCTACCCGGTGGACGCCCTGTGCACCCGCGAGCACGGCGAGGACAAGGACGACGGCAAGGAGCGCTGCCGGAAGGAACTCACCGAGGACGGCTACACGATCACCGCCAACATAGGCAACCGCTCCACCGACTTCGAGGGCGGCTACTACGAGAAGGGCTTCAAGCTCCCCGACTACGGCGGCCGGCTCTCCTGAGCCCGCTGCCCAGGGGCCGCTTATGCCTCCTCGGTCCGGCGGCCCGTCGCGGAGGCGAAGCCCAGCCAGGTGTGCCGGTTGCCGGCCCAGCACCAGCCGACCTTGGGGGCGTTGCGGCGCTCGCGGCCGTCCCGCCCCGTGCCGTTGCTGATCCAGATCGCCGGAGTGCGGGAGTCCAGAGCGCCATTGGCCTTGCGCAGCCGGGAGCCGATGGTCATGAAGCAGTGGTTGCGCTCCAGCACGGCGGGCTGCTGCAGCACCCAGTGAATGCCCTCGGTGAGCAGCAAGGGGGTACGGGCTTCGGCTGCGAGGGCGGGCAGTGCCTCGTCGGGGCTCCAGTTGGCCATGTGGTCGCCGCGGTCGAGACCGCTGAGGACGTAGAGCGGGGCGCCGGGCAGCGCGACTGTGTCGAGCGGGGAGAAAAGGTCGACGTCGGGCATGTCGGTGACGACGAAGCCCGGCTTGCCGTCGCGGTGCAGCAGCGGGGCGAGGGCGGAGGCAGGGGCCCGGTCGGGGTGGACGGCGAGCAGGGTCCCGCCGCCGCCCGCGGTGGTCTCGGCGGTCTCGGCGAAGGCACGAACATCGGCGGCGGGCAGGCCGGCGAGCTTGTGCACTCCCAGTTCGATCAGCCGCTCGGCCTGCGCGCTCAGAGCAGGAAGCACAGCGGGGGCGGTGGCGGAGGTGGTTTCGGGCACGGTACTCCCAGGGGCAGCGACGTGGACGGGCCCCGGGACAACGAGCCGGCCTGCCGGAACATTCCCGCCGCCGCAGTTCACCCCGCCCCGCGTCGTGCGGTGGCGAGTGCGGTGTGATCGGTGTCGGGGAGCCAGTCCTGTCCGGGGGTGTACTCCAGCCAGCGGCGAGCGCGTCCGGCCTCCGTGAAGCTGCGGAGCAGGGTGTCGAGGAGCGGATGGTGGTGGGACTCGCGCCAGGTGAGCGACCAGGCGTAGAGCGGGGTCGGCGCGACGAGCGGAATCGAGCGCAGGCCCGTGTGGTCGGGCAGCGGCGCGTCGGCGGGCAGAAGCGTGAAGCATTCCGCATGGGTGCGCAGGTGCTGGGCGAGATGGTCGAGGCCGAGGTTGGGGCCGTCCTGACGCCGGGTGACGCCGAACGCGTCGGCGAAGCGCCGCAGGAAGTCCAGGCGGGACAGCTCCCCGGGACACCACAACGTCGCATCGCGCAGCTCGGCGGGGCGCAGTTGGCGTGCGCCGGCCAGCGGGTGGGAGGCGCTGACCACCGCGTCGACGGGCTCCAGACGTACGAGCCGCTGGGCGAGACCGGTGCCGTGACCGGCGGGCAGCGGGTGTACCCGGCCGAAACCGAGATCGGTGTCGCCACGCAGCAGTGACTCGGCGGCCGACGGCCAGTCACGCGCCGGGCCCGGCACCCAGCGCACCGCACCGAGGGCCTCCACCGCCTGGGCGACGGTGCGCATGGGCGTGTAGAGGTGGCCCCACACATCGATGCGTACGGCTTGGTCGGCGCCCAGCACCGCCGCGACGGCGCGTTCACCGGCCGCGATGGCCTCGCGGGCAGCCGGCTCGAACCGCTCGCCCGCCTCGGTCAGCCGCGTACCGCCCTCGCGCTCGAACAGCCGGACGGCGAGCAGGGACTCCAGACGGGCGATGCGTTTGGAGTGGGCCTGCTGGCTGGTGTTCAGCCGCTGGGCCGCGCGCCCGAAATGCAGCGTCTCGGCGGTCGTGACGAAGGCACGGACCAGTGCGAGGTCGAGGTCCATGCCGCTGACCATACGCCGACAACTCTCAGTTGTCGGCAGGGGGCCCGGGTTGTTGGCCCGGTCACTGCCGCACCCGGTGAGATGGTCTCAGTCATCGCGAAGGAGACAACACAGCCATGAAAGCGCTCATACCGACCGGGGATCCGGCTGAACCGGTCGTCCTCGCCGACGTTCCCGAGCCGGTGCCGCGCGCGAACGAAGCGCTGGTGAAGGTGGAGGCGTTCTCGGTCAACCGGGGCGAGACGTTCAAACTGGAGGCCCCGGTGCCGGGCGAGCGGCCGGGCAAGGACATCGCAGGGCTCGTGGTGCAGCCGGCCGCCGACGGCAGCGGGCCGGCCGGCATCGCGCGCGTCGTCGGGCACCCCATGTCGGGCGGCTGGGCGGAGTTCGCGGCCGTGCCCACCGACGCGCTCGCCGTGCTGCCGGACACCGTTTCCGCGATCCAGGGTGCCGCACTGCCGCTCGCCGGGCTCACCGCGCTGCGGCTGCTGCGCACGGCCGGGCCCGTGCTGGGCCGGCGCGTGCTGCTGACCGGCGCGTCAGGGGGAGTGGGGCACTATGTGACCGAACTCGCGGCCGCCGCCGGGGCGGAGGTCACCGCCGTGACCCGGGACGCCCACCGCGCGGCCCGGCTCGCCGAACTCGGCGCCGCCGAGATCGTCCACGACCCGGCCGACGCCCGCGGCCCCTACGACATCGTGCTGGAGTCGACCGGAGGCCAAGCCCTCCCCACAGCCCTCGCCCGGCTCGCGAAGCGCGGCACGCTCATCTGGTTCGGACAGGCCAGCCGCACCCCGGCGACGCTCGACTTCTTCGACTTCTTCACCGGACCCGAGTCGGCCGTCATCCGCCACTTCCACTACCTCGACGCCGACACCGGCCTCGACGACGACCTCGCGGCACTCGTCCGGCTCACCGCCGAAGGCCGCCTGCACCCCGAGATCGGCCGTACCGCCGACTGGGCCGGGACCGCGACCGTCCTCACCGACCTGCGAGACCGCCGCATCCGCGGCAAGGCCGTCCTCACCCTCTCCTGAAACCTTCCACCACCTGCAACCACCGTCCAGCGACCGGGAAAACCCCCGCAAGGAGATCTCAACCATGACCGCCACGACCAACCCCAAGGCCGTCGTCATCCGCTACATCGAAGCCGTCCGCGATGGCGACGCGGATGTCATTCACGCGAGCTTCGCCCAGGACGCGACCTGGCACTACCCCGGTGACCTGCCAGTGGTCGTAGAGGATCGCCACGTCGACGTCGGACGGCCGCAGCCCGCCGTCCCGCCACAGCTGCCGGGCGACGACGGCCATCTCGGGCAGTCCC
>NZ_JBFAPH010000387.1:0-5603 GCF_040675635.1 Streptomyces sp. NPDC049577 | reverse complement strand
CCGCGAGGGCGGTGAGCGGGAAGACACCGTCCTTCGCCTCGATCAGCACGTCGTAGCGCTCGCCCATGCCGAGCAGCACGGAGTCCGTCCCGGTGTGCTCGACCGGGAAGCCGTCGGTGTGCGTGACCGTCATCCGGTGGCCGCCGAGGGCCACCCGGAAGGCGGTGTCGCCACCGGCGTTGACCAGCCGGACGCGGATGCGGTCGCCGGGCCGCGCCGTGAAGGTCTCCGGGTCCTCCGGGACGCGTCCGTTGACGAGGTAGTGCGGGTAGGCGACGTCGCCCGCGTCGCCGCCGAGGAACGGGCTGGTGGCGCCCATCAGCATCCGGGACGGCCCGGAGGGCGCCGGAGCGGACATCGTCATGCCGCTCATACCGCTCATGTCATGGCCGCCGTGGTCCCCGTGGTGCATGCCTCCCATGTCACCCATGCCCCGGGACAGTTCCGCGAGCACCGCGTCCGGTGTGCTGCCCTCCACGCCGTCCACCCAGTCGTCCAGGACGACGACCCACTCCCGGTCGTACGCCAGCGGCTCCTTCGGGTCCTCGACGATCAGCGGCGCGTAGAGCCCCCGGTCCTGCTGCGTGCCGGAGTGCGGGTGCAGCCAGTAGGTGCCCGGACGGCCGACGGCGAAGCGGTAGTCGAACGAGGCCCCCGGCTTGATCGCGGGCTGGGTCAGGCCCGGGGCGCCGTCCATGTCGTTGCGCAGGGCCAGCCCGTGCCAGTGCACGGATGTGGGCTCGGGCAGATGGTTGGCGAGGGTCAGGGCGAGGGTGTCGCCGGCGGTGACGCGGACCTGCTGGCCGGGCAGCCGGTCGCCGTACGCCCAGGAGGCGACGGTGAGGCCGCCGCCGAGGTCCAGCCGGGCCGGGGTGGCGGTGAGCCTGACGCTCCGCACGGGGCCGGCGTGGCGCTCGGCCTCGGCGGCGGCGACCTCCGCGCCGCCGGGGGAGACGTAGGCGTCGCCGTTCCCGGCCGGCTCGGACGAGCAGGCGGCGAGCAGTCCGCTTCCGGCGGCGGCGATGCCCGCGCCGAGGACGGCGCGGCGGGTGGGTGTGCGCATGGTGGAAGGCACCTCGAATGGAGTTGTCGGTGAAGGTGTGGGCAGCCAGAAGCGCTGCTCCTACACCCGCAGGACCGACAACCGGGCGAGGACCTTGTGCCGCGGGGGTGGCGGCCGCGGCCATGGTGAGCGTGCGAACCGGGCGGCGATCGCCGGCACTCCCGCGGGGCGGCGGCGCAGGACCGCACGCACCAGCAGCAGGAGCACGGCGCCGGTGCCGAGCACGGCGAGGCAGACGGACGACGGGTCGAAGCCCCGCTGGGCGGGGGAGGTGGCGTGCTCACGGTCGGGCGCGGCGGGGGCCGCGTGCGCGGACGCGGCGTGGGGCATGGCGCTGCGGTGGGCCGGCGCGCCGTGCCCGCCGGGGTGCCCGAGTGTGTGCATCGTCACGATGCCCAGCAGCAGCGCGGCCAACAGCAGCGCGCGGCCGCACCACACGGCCGTCGGGTGCTGTTCACGCATACCCGGCAGCCTACCCCCAGGGGGTATCCGTGGCGCAAGGGGGTGCGGCGCGGATGTGCGCCGAGCTGCCCCGAGGCCCGATCATTGGGACGAATCGACGCTCGGCCCGAAGGATCCACACCCCTCTCATGACCACCACGCAAGAACTTCGGGACGAACGTTCCACCGGCCCCGCCGCCACAACCCCCGGTACGTCCGGAACCCCCGGCGCCTCCGGCCGGGAGTTCCTCTCCTGGACCACCCTCGCGATGATGACCACCGCGTCCGTCGCGAACCTGCGCCCCGCCCCCTCGATGGCGCTCTACGGACTGGCGGCGGTCTTCCTCTACCTCCTGCCGGCCGTCGTCTTCCTCCTGCCCACCGCCCTCGTCTCCGCCGAGCTGGCCTCGGGCTGGACCGGCGGCGTCTACCGCTGGGTGAGCGAGGGGCTGTCCAAGCCGCTGGGCTTCCTCGCCGTCTGGTGCCAGTTCGCGATGACCATCGCCTACTACCCCAGCCTGCTGGCCTACGTGGCGAGCACCTTCGCGTACGTCGTCGACCCGCGCCTGGCCGGCAACGGCCTCTACGTCGCCGTCGTCATCGTCGTCGTCTACTGGGCGGGCGTGCTGGTCTCCACGCGCGGCACCAAGGCGGTGGCCGGCATCGCCCGGCTGGGCCTGATCGCCGGCACGCTCGTCCCCGGCGCCGTGCTCGTCGCACTCGGCCTCGTCTTCCTCGGCCAGGGCAACCCCTCCGCCGCGCCCATGGACACCGGGCACATCCTGCCGCCCTGGACCGGGCTCGCCAGCCTCGTGCTGATCGTCAACAACTTCCTGTCCTACGCCGGCATGGAGATGAACGGCGTGCACGTCTCCTCGCTGCGCGACCCCGGCCGGCAGTACCCGCGCTCGGTCTTCGCCGCCACCGGCCTTGTCCTGCTGATCTTCATCCTGCCCGCGCTGGCGATCAGCTGGGTCATGCCGGGCGAGGACCTCAGCCTGACCGCCGGCGTCATGCAGGCGTTCCAGGGCTTCTTCGACCACTTCCACGTCGGCTGGCTCACCAAGGTCGTCGGCGTGCTGCTCGTCGCCGCCGCGCTCGGCGGCATGCTCACCTGGCTGTCCGGCCCCTCCCGCGGCCTGCTGATGATCTCCCGGCAGGAGGGCTACCTCCCGCCCGTGCTGCAACGGCTCAACAAGCACGGCGTGCAGCGCAACATCCTCGTCGCCCAGGGCGCGCTGACCACCGTCATCGCACTGCTCTACGCCTTCGTCCCGGACGTCTCCAGCGCCTACTGGATCTTCTCCGTCGTCACCACCCAGATCTACCTCGTCGTCTACCTGCTGATGTTCGCCGCTGCCGTCCGGCTGCGGAAGTCCCGGCCCGACCACCCGCGCGGCTTCCGCGTCCCCGCCCTGCGTCTCGTCGCCGGCGTCGGCTTCGCCGCCTCCGCGGCCGCCCTGTGCATCGGCTTCGTCCCGCCCGAGCAGTTCGGCGGCGGCCCGCTCTGGCGCTATCTGCTGATCGTCGGCGGTGGTCTGCTGACGCTCGGCTTCCTCGCGCCGCTGGCCTTCCTGAAGTTCCGCAAGCCCCACTGGGCGACGGCCGGGCGCGAGGAGACCACGCCCGTCGACTAGCTTGTCGTTGCCCGCGGGTACGGTCGTACCCGCGGCGACCAGCGAATGGGGGACGTAGGGATGAGCGCGGAACCGCGACCGCCCGGGCGGATGCTCCGGGTCGGCAAAGTGGCCCTGCACGTACTGCGCGAGGGCTCCGGGCCCGTGTGCGTGCTCAGCGCCGGACTGGGCATGGGCTGGTTCGACTGGGAACCCGTCGTACCGCTGCTCACCCCGTACCGGACCGTCGTCCGCTTCGACCGCCCCGGCCTGGGCTTCAGCGCTCCGGCCGGCGAGGTGCCCAGCGCCGCCGGGGAGGCCGACCGGATCGCGGGCGTCCTCGACGCGCTCGGCCTGACCGGGCCCGCCACGATCGTCGGCCACTCCCTCGCCGGGTTCCACGGCGAGGCCTTCGCCCGGCTCCACCCCGAGCGCGCCGCCGGGCTGGTCCTGGTCGACAGCAGCGTCGAGGAGAACGCCCGCGCGCTCCCCGCCCGCGAGCTGCGCGCCGCCGCCGCCCGCGCCCGCGCCGCGACCCTGGCCGCCACCGGGCTGCCGCTGGCCGTCGGGCCCGCCGCGCGCCGCCTGTTCGTCCGCGCCGGCTCCGTCAAGCGCCAGGACCCCGCCCCCGCCGACCTCGTGCGCCGCACCTACGGGAGCGGCCGCGTGGCCCGCGCCGTGCTCCTGGAGAACGCCCACTACCGCGACGTCGCCGCCGAACTCGAGGAGCTGCGCGCCCGGCACCCCCTCCCGCCGCTGCCCGTCACCGTCCTCGCCGCCTCCCCGGGCACCGGCTCCTGGCTGGAACGCCGCTGGCTCCAGCGCCAGCGCGCCCTCGCCGAGCGCCTCGACGCCCGCTTCGAGGCGGTGGCCCCCGCCGGTCACCTGCTGATGTACGACCGGCCCCAGGCCATCGCGGCGGCCGTGCTCGCGACACCCTTCATACGGCCCTGACCGGCCGAAGCGGATTTTGACCTTCGAGTCGAGGTGAAGGTCTACCGTCGACGGAGTGACGCACTACCGGATCTCCCAGCTGGCCGCCCGTACCGGCGTGCCCGCGAGCACCCTGCGGTTCTACGAGAAGGCCGGTCTGCTGCCCGCCGACCGCTCCTCCGGCGGCTACCGGATCTTCGGGGAGGACGCCGTGGAGCGGCTGGCGTTCATCGGCGCGGCCAAGCACCTCGGCCTGCCCCTGGAGGAGATCGCCCAGCTCCTGCGCGTCTGGGAGACGGGCGCCTGCGCCGACGTACGGGCCGAGCTGCGGCCGCGCGTCGCCGCCCGGGCGGAGGAGGCCGAGCAGCGGATCGCCGAACTGGAGGCGTTCGCCGCCTCCCTGCGCTCGGCGCTGGACCATCTGGACGCCCTCCCGGACCGGGCCGGCCGCTGCGACCCCCGGTGCGGCTTCCTCGACGACCAGGCGCGCCGGCCCCCGGTCGTGCTCGCGCTGGCCCCGCGCCGCAGGGTCCCCGTGGCCTGTTCATTGCCGGGCGAAGAGCGGAGCTCGCGCGCCGGAGAATGGGCACGGACCCTGGAGGGGGCGCGGCGCGAGCCGGTCGCCGGCGGCATGCGTCTGCTGATACCGGTCGAGCGCACGGCGGCCGTGGCCCGGCTGGCCGTCGACGAGCAGCGTTGCTGCCCCTTCTTCGACTTCCGGCTGCATGTGGACGGCGAGCTGCTGCGCCTGGAGGTCCGCGCCCCGGCCGAGGGCGCGGAGCTGCTGGCCGGGCTGTTCGGCACCCCGGGCTGACCCGTTCCCCCGTTTTTGTATCCCGCTCTTGAAGGTTGACGTCGTGCTGGTGTTGAAGTCCGTCGGATTGTTCGTGGTGGCCGCCCTGTTCGAGATCGGCGGCGCCTGGCTCGTGTGGCAGGGCGTGCGGGAGCACCGCGGCTGGCTGTGGGTCGGTGCCGGTGTGCTCGCCCTGGGTATCTACGGATTCGTCGCCACGCTCCAGCCGGACGCCGAGTTCGGCCGCATCCTCGCCGCGTACGGCGGCGTCTTCGTCGCCGGCTCGCTGGCCTGGGGCATGGCGATGGACGGCTACCGCCCGGACTGGGGGGACATCATGGGAGCCTGCATCTGCCTCGCCGGCATCGGCGTCATCATGTACGCGCCGCGCGGGTAGGCATTGGTGCGGGAGTGGGTATCCGCTACCGTGAGAGACAGAGCGGGCCCCCGTCCAGGGCCGGGAAACCACAGGACGGGAGCCCATAGGAAACCGGGTTGGTATCTGAGCCCCGTAGGTTGGGGCTCAGATCAACCCTTCAGCCACCTCCCCAGCACTCGCGCGACGCGGACCAGTAGGTCCTCGACCCGCTGCCACAGGGACGGCTTCGGCTTCCTGCGACGCCCCATGGGCGCCTCCCCTCGGACCGGCCGCCAGAATCCCGGATGACGGCTGTTCTCTGGTTCGGGCCGGGCCCCGAGGGCGGGGTCCGGAGACGATCCATGAGGGGAGGCGCACCGCAGTGCGCCGCACGTCAGA
>NZ_JBFAPH010000386.1:0-5631 GCF_040675635.1 Streptomyces sp. NPDC049577 | reverse complement strand
ATGCGCCCGTCCCGGTCGAGCACCACCGCGGCGCATCATCCTGTGGAGCCCGCAGGCCGAGGAGCTGTTCGGCTGGAGCTCCGGGGAGGCGCTCGGCCGCTACCCCGCCCCGCTGCTGGTCGCCGACGAGGACGTCGAGGAGGTCCTGGAGCTCTTCGACAAGGTCATGCGGGAGGGCGAGAGCTGGGCCGGTGTCTTCCCCGCCCTCCACAAGGACGGCAGCACCCGCATGGTGGAGCTCCGCAACGTCCGGCTGGAGGACCAGCACGGCCACTACTTCGCCCTCGGCGTCGCCACCGACCGCCGGGTCGTCCTGGACCTGGAACGCGACCTCGCCCTCTCGGTGCGGCTGGTCGCCCAGTCGCCGATCGGGCTCGCCGTCCTGGACAACGACCTGCGCTACGTCATGGTCAACCCCGCCCTGGAGCGCATCCACGGGGTGCCCGCCGAGAAGCATGTCGGCCGGCGCGTCGGCGAGGCCCTGCCCGGCGCGGACGCGGCCGCCATCGAGGCCGCGATGCGCCGCGTGCTGGCCACCGGCAAACCGTTGCTGGACCAGTTCCTCACGGGCCGGTCCGGTGGCGGCGCCACCGAGGACAAGACCCAGCTCGTCTCCTACTACCGGCTGGAGGACCCCGCCGGCCGGCCCCTCGGCCTCGCCACCTCCGTCGTGGACATCACCGAGCGGCAGCGCGCCGCCACCGAGGCCCGCCGCCGGCTGGCCATGATCGCCGACGCGTCGGTGCTGATCGGCACCACCCTCGATCTCGACCAGACCGCCCGGGAGCTCGCCGAGGTCGTCGTGCCCGACCTCGCCGACGTGGCCGCCGTCGACGTCCTCGACGCCGTCCTGGAGGGCAGCCGCGCCGGCCCGCCGGGCGGCGAGGCCGCCGTCTTCCGGGCCCTGGCCGTCGCCTCGGCCGGCGCCCCGGACGCCGTCCGCGCCGCCGACCAGCCCGGCCAGATCGCCAAGTACGACGCCGACCGGCTCGTCACCCGGTGCGTGAACACCGGGCACCCCGTCCACCTGCCGCACGTCGAACCCCGCGACCTGCCGCGCATCGCCCGGGACGAGGAGGCCGCCGCCCTGCTCGCCCGCGCCGGACTCCACTCCTACATGGCCGTCCCCCTGATCGCCCGCGGCGAGGTCCTCGGCGCCCTCGACCTCAAGCGCACCCGCAACCCCCGGCCCTTCGGCGAGGACGACGTCGTCCTCGCCGGCGAACTCGCCGCCCGCGCCGCCGTCTGCATCGACAACGCCCGCTGGTACCAGCGCGAACGCGCCACCGCCCTCACCCTCCAGCGCGACCTGCTGCCCCAGCGCCCCCAGGACCCCGTCGGCCTCGAGGTCGCCTACCGCTACCAGCCCGCCGGCGCGGCCAGCCAGGTCGGCGGCGACTGGTTCGACGTCATCCCGCACGCCGGGGACAAGAGCGCCCTGGTGGTCGGGGACGTCATGGGCAGCGGCCTGAGCGCGGCGGCCGCCATGGGCCAGCTGCGCACCGCCGCCCGCACCCTCACCGGTCTCGGCCTGGACCCCGCCCAGGTGCTGCGGCACCTCGACGGCACCGCCAGTGGTCTCGACCAGGCGATCGCGACCTGCGTCTACGTCGTCTACGACCCCCACAGCACCCAGTGCTGCGCCGCCACCGCGGGACACCTGCCGCCCGTGCTCGTCCGCCCCGGGCACCGGCCCACCCTGCTCGACCTGCCGCCCGGCGCCCCGCTGGGCGTCGGCGGGGTGCCCTTCGAGAGCGTCACCGTCGACCTGGCCCCCGGCGACCAGCTCGTCCTCTACACCGACGGTCTCGTGGAGACCCGCGACGAGGCCATCGACGTCCGCCTGGAGGTGCTCCTCGACGTCCTCGACGGCCCCCGGCGCGATCTGGAGGCCACGTGCGACCTGCTGCTGTCCTCGCTGCGCGCGGGCCAGGAGCAGGACGACGACGTCGCCCTGCTCATCGCGCGCGTCCGCCCCGACGGCCCGGCCTTCCGGGCGCCGCCGCCCCCGGCATGACCGGCAGCTCCCGCAGCGCGCGCGAGCGGAAGGAGCAGCGCCACCGCAGCTCGTCGGCGGGGACCGCGAGCCGCAACCCGGGGAAGCGCCGGAGCAGCGTGCCGAGGGCGGTCCGGATCTCCAGCCGGGCGAGCGGGGCGCCGAGGCAGTAGTGCACCCCGTGGCCCAGGGCCAGGTGGGAGGTGTCGGCGCGGTGGATGTCGAAGCGGTCGGGATCGGGGTAGCGGGCGGGGTCCCGGTGGGCGGAGGCCAGACACAGCAGCACGGTGTCGCCGGCCGGCACGCTCACCCCGCCGATCTCCACCGGTTCGACGGGAAAGCGCCGGATGGCCATCTGGTTGGGATGGGCCCAGCGCAGCAGCTCCTCGACGGCGGCGGGCAGCAGCCGCCCGGGATCGGCGGAGACCTCCGCGAGCTGGCCGGGGTGCCGCAGCAGGGCCAGCAGACCGCCGCTGATCAGGTGCTGGGCGTTCTCGCTGCCGGCCATCAGGATCAGGAAGGCGAGCGAGACCAGTTCGTCCTCGCTCAGCCGGTCGCCGTCGTCGTGGGCCGCGATCAGGGCGGAGAGCAGATCGTCGCCGGGCACCGCCCGGCGCGCGGCGACCAGGTCGAGCAGGAAGCCATGGATGTGCTCGACGGACTCCGCGACCTGACCGGGGTGTTCGGGAGCCAGCATGGCGCCGACCCGGGCGGCGAACGGCCTCCGGTCGGCCTCCGGCACGCCCAGCAGGTCGCCGATCACCGTCAACGGCAGCGGAAGCGCGAACTCCGCGACGACGTCGGCCCGTCCGTGCGCCGCCATCGACGCCGCGAGCCGGTCGGCCAGCCGGTCCGCCGCGGCCCGGACCCGGCCGCCGAGCTCCTCGACGCGGCGCGGGGTGAACGCCTGTGACACCAGACGGCGCAGCCGCAGATGGTCCTCCGGGTCGATGTTGAGCAGATTGGCGTCCAGCGCCGGCGGCAGCGTGAAGCCCCGGTAACCGGTGCCGGATCGCGCCTTGTTCACCGACAGCCGGGGATCGGCGATCCAGGCCCGGACGTCCGCCTCGCGCGTCACCAGCCAGACCGGGGAACCGTCCGGCAGCGCGATCCGGTGCACCGCTCCGGCCTCGCGCAACCTCGCGTAACCGGGGTACGGATCGGCCAGGAACGCCGCGTCGAACGGCTGGGGAAGGGCCACTGCGGGCGGTATGGGCGTCATGCGTCCCACCGTATGCGGCGGGCCGCCGCACCCTTGGCCACATCGGCGTGCAACTGGCCGTGCAACCTCAGTGCAGCGATTGCCCGGCGTCCCCCGCGTGGTTAACGTCCCCCTGTGGTCGCGGGCCGGTCACTCAATGCGACGGGGGTGCACTGAGTGACCGCCGCCCGCCGGCCCGGAGTTCACGGCGCGCGGACCGCGCCGCGCGCCGCGCGCCCGGCGGATGCCGTCGCCCGTCCCGCTTCACCACGCCCGTTCCCCGGCCGGGGTACGGCCCGAACCGGCATGATGCGGATCCGCTTGCCGGTTCCCGTGGTGAAGGAGTGCGCGTGAAGCGAGTGCACGTGAAGCGCCCTCGGCGCAAGGCATGGGCCTGCGCGGCCCTGGTGTCGGCTCTCGTGGCGGGACCCGGCGCGCTCCCCGCGCGGGCGCACGGGCAGGACGTGCCGCGTCCCGCCCTGGTGTGTGCCGGCAACGCGGCCATCCGCTTCTCGCCCGGTCTCACGCTGCCAACGAGGTCCTCGCGCCTGACCGGTAGCGCCCGCTACACCTGCACCGGTACCGATCCGGTCATCACCGGGGCCGAGTCGGTGATCAAGGGCAGCGGGGAGACGGGCTGCCTCTCGATCGACAGCACGGCGGTGGAGTGGGTCACCTGGAACACCGGGGAGCACAGCAAGGTGGTCTACCGGCGGCACCACCTCGTCCAGCCGGCGGCCGGCGAGACCCTGTCGCTGGTCGACGGCACCGTGGTCGAGGGGAAGTTCAAGGGCAGGCCGGTGGGGTCCCCCGGGGTGCAGATCACCCTCGACCCCCTGAAGTGCTTCGCGGACGAGGGCGTCAAGGTCATCGAGGGCCCGTCGACCCTCGTGTTCCTCTGACGGCGGGGGCACTTCTCCGCCGCGGGCGGCCGTTCGGTGATGGTCGAGAACACGTCGCCGGGGCGAAGTCCAGCCAACCTGACAGGGTTTCCTCCGCTTCCTGAGCGGGGCGTCGGCCGCTCTCTACGCTGGTCGACCAGTCGCTGTACAACCCACGTTCATTGAGGCGCCACATCACCGGGCCGGGACGCCGCGGCACCTGAGCCGGGAGCGTACCGGCGCGCACCCCCGATGGAGTTCCCTTGAAGTGTTACGACTGCTGCCTGTCGGACGGGAACGGCGTGGCCTCCGTCGTCGGCATCTGCTGCCGGTGCGGCCTGGCCGTCTGTGCCGAGCACGCGCGCGTCACGCAGGAGACCATCCACAGAACGATCGGCGCGGGTACGTCGACCAGCTGCCGGCCGGCTCGCCGTGTGCTCTGCCAGACGTGCCACGGGGCCGAGCGCTCCTTCTGACCACCACGGGGCCTAAGCGGAACCTGACAATCTCCGGGGCGGGCGGTTGGAACCGGGGTGCGGGTGGTCAAAACTATTTCTTGTTGCTGGATACATGGACTTGACGCGGAAATTCTTTCGGCTCTCATTCCACGTCACAGCACCGTGTTCGTCCAGCCTGTCGTCTCCGGCGCAATTCCCCCCGAATTGAGGAGATGGAATGATCAGCGAGCTGATCAGCCAGGACAATCGCTTCCAGGATATTCTCGAACGGCTGAACCGAAAGTCGGTCGAGGAATACTACAACCCCTACCGGATGTTCGAGTGGCCGGACTCCCTCCCTGAGAACCAGTGGTGGATGAGCCCGGAACTCACCACCACCCACGGCACGGACGTCGCCGGGGAACTCGACCAGGAACAGCTCCACCGGCTGTCCCGGTACGAGAGCATCAACTTCTACAGCCTCAACGTGGACGGCATCCGCGACCTCATCATCGAGGTCACCCGGCGCATCCACACCCGGGGCTTCGAGATCCCCTCCGAGTTCTTCCACCACTTCATCGGTGAGGAGAACGAGCACATGTGGTTCTTCGCCGAGTTCTGTCTGAGGTACGGGAAGAAGCTGTACCGCCAGGCGGAGCCGGCCGGGCAGGGCGACCCGTGGCCCGAGGCCTCCAGCTTCCTGGTGTTCGTCCGCATCCTCCTCTTCGAGGAGCTGGTCGACCACTTCAACAGCACGATGGCGGCCGACGAGCGGCTGCACGACACCATTCGCGCGGTCAACCGGATCCACCACCAGGACGAGTCGCGGCACATCGCCTTCGGCCGCGAACTGGTCTCCCTCCTCTACGAGGACCTGAAGACCAAGGCCTCGCCCGAGCGCCTCGCCGAGGTGCGGGAGTACGTCAAGCGCTACGTGAACTACAGCTTCGAGTCGCTGTTCAACCCGCAGGTCTACCGGGACGCGGGGATCCCCGAGCCGTTCGCCGTGCGGCGGCGTCTGCTCGCCGACCCGCGCACCAGGGAGTTCCAGCAGCAGGTGTCTCACCGGCCGGGCCGGCGCCTTCGACACCCTCCGGCAGCCCGACGGGCTCTCCG
>NZ_JBFAPH010000385.1:0-5708 GCF_040675635.1 Streptomyces sp. NPDC049577 | reverse complement strand
CGGCGGCCAGCAGCGGGCCCGAGCCCAGCAGGTCCAGGAGCAGCCCGGCGGCGCCCGCGCAGGCGCCCACGACCAGCCCGGCCAGCGGGGCCGCGAGCATCCCGCCGCGCGCGGCCGGACGGTCCCAGCGGGTCAGCCGCACCGGCAGCACGGTCAGCGTGCCGAAGGCGAACCGGAGGGCGTCGCCGGGCGTGGTACGGGGCGAGGGCGTGTCGGACATCCGGGCAGGCTATCCCGCTGGTGGTGGGATGGAAGAGGTCGGAAGGCACGCCGAACGGGAACGGGGTCCGATGGGTGACTGGGTGACACGCGACATCATCGAGCCGGGCAAGCTGCCCCTGCTGCTGGCGCTCGCCGCGTTCGTGCTGACCTTCCTGGTCACCCGGGTCATCACCCGGCTGATCCGGGCCGGCCGCGGCCCCTTCCGCAACATCCGGCCCGGCGGGCTGCACGTCCACCATGTGGTGCCCGGGATCGTGCTCATGGTGGTCGGCGGCTTCGGCGCGGTCGCCCAGGGGCGGTACGGCTTCGGCGCGGCGGTCTGCGCGGTGCTGTTCGGCAGCGGCGCGGGCCTGGTCCTGGACGAATTCGCGCTCGTCCTGCACCTGGACGACGTCTACTGGACCGAACAGGGCCGCAAGAGCGTCGAGATCGTCGTGCTCACGGCGGCGCTGGTGGCCCTGGTGCTCATCGGCTTCGCCCCGTTCGGGGTGAACGAGCTGAGCCCCGAGGAGCGGGAGAACCGCAGCATCGTCCTGGTCAACACCCTGATCAACTTCGGGGTCGCGCTGTTCGCGCTGGCCAAGGGCAAGCCCCGCATCGCCCTGATCGGCGCCGTCGTGCCGTTCGTCGCACTCGTCGGCGCGGTACGCCTCGCCCGGCCCGGTTCACCGTGGGCCCGCAGGTTCTACCGCCACCGCCCGCGCGCCCGCCGCAAGGCACGGGTGCGCGCCTACCGGCACGATGCCCGCTGGGCCGCAGTGCGCCACCGGCTTCACGACCTGGTGGCCGGCGCCCCCGACCGGTGATCGCCCTCCCGGTAGGCATCGCCCCGGGGCTTGCGCCGCCGGCGCGCCTCGTCCAGGACGCACAGCAGCAGCATCGCCGACACCGCGGCGATGTGCTCCTTCCCCGCCAGATTGGGCTTGACCAGCGCCTCGACCACCATGGCCAGCACCACCAGCCCACAGGTGTACCACGCCCGGAAGCGCCACGAGACGTACACCGCGAGCCCGACCACCGCCGCCGACGGGCCGGTGTCGATGACCTTCGCGGCCTCCGGCGGCAGCCCGAACGGCGAGCCGGGGCCGATGGCGATGGCCAGCCGGGCGTACATCGTCCCCGCGAGCGTCGCGACGTAGGCCACGGCCAGGGTGCGCCAGGGACCCAGACAGATCTCGGCGATGCCGAAGACCAGCAGCACCTGGGCCAACGCCCCCCACACGGGCAGGTCCAGGGCCGGTACGAACAAGGACAGCGGCGTGCGCGCCAGCGCCTGCCACCAGGGCAGCCGCGCCTGCACGGAGCCGAGCGTCTGCACCGGCCCGAAGCCCCACGGCTGGTTCTGCACGATCTGGAAGACGGAGGTGAGGGCCACCGCCGAGAGCGTCAGCGGGACGGCCCTCAGCCGCTCGGCGGCGAGTGCCTTCCCCACGGTCCCGGCCAGCGGTCCCCACTCGGTTCGCGCGGCGCGACACAGCGCCGCGCGGTTCATCGTCGGCTCTCCAGATGCTTGCGGTTGAGCCACTTGGGCAGGCCGGGGGCCTCCAGGAAGCCCTCGGCGCGGGCGCTGGCGACACCGATCCGCAGCAGATCACTGCTCTTCTCGAACAGCATGAAACGAGGCTCCCAGATGGGGCGGTATTTCGCATTTGCTCGGTACAGCGATTCGATCTGCCACCAGCGGGAGAAGAAACTCAGCAACGAGCGCCACATACGCAGGATCGGCCCGGCACCCAGCTTGGAGCCCCGCTCGAAGACCGAGCGGAACATCGCGAAGTTCAGCGACACCTGGGCGATGCGCAGCGCCTTGGCCTGCTGCAGCAGTTCGATGACCATGAACTCCATCAGGCCGTTCTCCGAGTCCCGGTCACGGCGCATCAGGTCCAGCGACAGGCCCTTCGGCCCCCACGGCACAAAGCTCAGCAGCGCCCGCAGCTCGCCCTCGGCGTCATGGCACTCCAGCATCACGCAACGCCCGTCGTCCGGGTCGCCCAGCCGACCGAGCGCCATGGAGAAGCCGCGCTCGGTCGCCCCGTCCCGCCAGTCGTCCGCCCGGCGCAGCAGTTCGGCCATCTCCTCCTCGGGGATGTCCTCGTGCCGGCGGACGCGCACCGTGTAGCCGGCGCGCTTCACCCGGTTGTACGCCTGGCGCACGGTGCGCATGGCGCGCCCCTCCAGGGTGAATTCGGCCGTGTCCACGATGGCCTCGTCCCCGAGTTCCAGGGCGTCCATGCCGTGCCGGGAGTAGACGGTGCCGCCCTCCTCGCTCGCGCCCATCACGGCGGGGATCCAGCCGTGCTCGCGGGCCTCGGCCAGCCACGGCTCGATGGCGCCCGGCCACGCCTCGGGGTCGCCGATGGGGTCGCCGGAGGCCAGCGAGACCCCGCCCACCACCCGGTAGGTGACGGCGGCCTTGCCGGACGGGGACCAGATGACGCTCTTCTCGCGGCGCAGCGCGAAGTAGCCGAGCGAGTCCCGCTCGCCGTGCCGGTCGAGCAGCTCGCGCAGCCGCGCCTCGTCCTCGGCGGTGAGCGGGTCGGTGGCACGCCGGGAGCGGAACGCCGCGTAGACCACGAGGATCAGCAGCAGCGTGCTCATCACGTTGATGACGACGTTGACCCAGCCGGGGGGCGCGATACCGGCGTAGCGGGAGTCGTCGGCGGCGATGGAGACCAGCCGCATCACGCCGTAGTGCCAGCGGTCCCAGAACGAGGAGCGGTACTGGTCGTCGGCCTCGTTGGTGACCGTCACCAGCAGGGCGGCGATCAGCGAGGTGACCAGCAGACCGCCGGCCGCCACGACCGCGGCCAGCTTCGGGTTGGAGCGGTCGCCCTTGGCGTAGAACTCGCGGCGGCCCACCAGCAGGGCGGCCGTGAACAGCCCGGTGAGCGCGAGGGAGAACCAGTTCAGGGGATGCCGGCGGAACTCCGGGAAGAACATCGCGAACGCCAGCAGCAGGAGCAGCAGCGACGCCAGGACCAGGTTGAGGATCCAGGCGGCGCGCTTGCGCCGGCGCAGGGTGACCGCCATGAACAGCGACACCACGGTCGGCGCGAAGCCCGCCTCCAGCAGGTACGGCGTGAAGAATTCGTCGACGTTGTGCCGGCGGATGTCGGTTCCGAGGGACACCCACACCGCGCCGAGCAGATTGACGAACGTGACCGTGCGCAGGTACCAGACGGCGAAGGCCGCGGATCGCCGCGGCCAGGCGCCGGTACGGACGCTCTCATCCGGAGTCAAGCGGACTTCTCCCATGAAGAGTGATCGACTCGGGGCTCGATGCGCGGCGGCTCCCGGGCTGCTGCCGTTCTGGTCAGGAACGCACGCCACGCTCCGGGAGCTCCGCCGCCAGGGCCGCGGCCGCCTGCACCAACGGCAGAGCCAGCAGCGCCCCTGTCCCCTCGCCCACTGTGACGCCCTGTTCCAGGAGAGGGTTGAGCGCCATCCGGTCAAGAGCCTTGGCCTGTGCCGGGTCGTCGCTCGCCTGCCCCGCCTGCCACCAGTCCGGCGCCCGGAACGCCACCCGCTGCGCGACCAGCGCGCACGCCGTGGTCACCACGCCGTCCAGCAGCACGGGCGTCCGGCGCACCGCGCTCTGCAGCAGGAAACCGGTCATCGCCGTCAGGTCCGCGCCCGCCGTCGTCGCCAGCAGCGCCAGCTGGTCGCCCAGCACCGGCCGCGCCCGGCGCAGCGCGTCACGGATCGCCGCGCACTTGCGCATCCACGCCAGGTCGTCGATGTACGCCCCGCCCCGGCCGGTCACCACCGACGCGTCCGTGCCGCACAGCGCGCCGATCAGCGTCCCCGCGGCCGTGGTGCCGCCGACGCTCAGATCGCCGAGCACGATCAGATCGGTGCCGGAGTCGGCCTCCTCGTCGGCGATCGCCATGCCGGCCCGGAACGCCTGCTCGGCCTCCTCCGCCGTCAGCGCGTCCTCGACGTCGATCCGCCCCGAGCCGCGCCGCACCCGGTACCGGACGACCTCGGCGGGCAGCTCGTCCGGGTCGCAGTCCACCGACATGTCGACGATCCGCAGCGGCACGCCGAACCGACCGGCCAGGATCGCCGCGGCGCTCTCCCCGTCCAGGGCCGCCCGCACGAGCTCCTTGGTGCCGCCCTTCGGGCCGGCCGACACGCCCAGCGCGGCGACGCCGTGGTCGCCCGCGAAAACCAGCGCCTTGGGCCGCTCGACCGGCTTGACCGGCACCGCGCCCTGCGCCCCGGCGAGCCACTCGCCCAGCTCGTCCAGCCGGCCCAGTGCCCCGGGCGCCACCCCGGTCCGCTCCCGCCGCTCCTCGGCGGCGCGGCGGGTGCCGGGGTCGGGGCGCTCGATCAACGTGGCGAAGTCATCAAGATTCAGACCGCTCATCCGCGACACACTACCCGTGCGGGGTGCCGCTATCCCTTGTGCGGGCCGGGTGGGCGCGCTGTCCCGGAGGCGTCATCTCAGCGGAACGGCCTGGCCGGCCACGACCAGCAGGACGTGTTCGCACTCCGCCGCCAGCGCGGCGTTGAGCCGGCCCAGTTCGTCGCGGAAGCGCCGGCCCGAGGCGGTCGCCGGGACGACGCCCGAGCCGACCTCGTTGCTGACCAGCACGACCGTGCGGGGCGTCTCCCGGACCGCCGTGACCAGTTCGGCGGTGCGTTCGGCCAGGGCCGCCCTCCCGCCGTCGGACCAGGTCGCGTCGTCCCACGCGCCCACGGAGTCCATCGCGGACGTCAGCCACAGCGAGAGGCAGTCGATGAGCAACGGCGGCCCCTGCTCGCGCAGCAGCGGGGCGAGGTCGCAGGTCTCGACCGTGCGCCAGGAGGCGGGGCGCCGCTCGCGGTGGAGGGCTATGCGGGCCGCCCAGTCGGCGTCCCCCTCGCGCGTACCACCGGTGGCGACGTAGACCACGTCGGGGAAGGACTCCAGCCGGCGTTCGGCCTCGTGCGACTTGCCGGACCGGGCGCCGCCCAGCACCAGCGTGCGGCGCGGCAGGTCCGGCACCTCGTGGTAGTCGCCGACCGGCAGGGTCGTGCCGTCCGGCACCGTGCGGGCGCCCGCCGCCGCGAGCCGGCGGTGCAGCTCGCGGCCGGGCGGCACGTCGTGGTCGATGTGGACGGCGAGGACGTCCGTGGTGGGGCCGACCGCGCCGGCCTCCCGCAGCCGGGCCAGCGCGTCCGGCCGCCCCAGGACGTCCAGCAGCACCATGGCGTACGGGCTCGCGGCCGGTGCCAGCCCGGCCGGCGCGCCGCCCGGCGGCAGGTACAGCAGCCGCACCCCGTCCGGGGACGTCACCTCGTACCCCGTCCCCGGCGAGTCCAGGGCCACCGCCCGCACCCGGTGCCCGCTGATCACCGACAGCTCGCGCCCGTCCGGCACGCGGCCCGGCGCGGGCAGCCCGGCCGGGAACTCCACGGCGGGTCCGTTCTGCGGGTGCGAGAGCAGCACCTGCCGCACACCCGTGATCGAGCGCCCCGCGCGGGCCGCCGCGAACGCCGGG
>NZ_JBFAPH010000384.1:0-5717 GCF_040675635.1 Streptomyces sp. NPDC049577 | reverse complement strand
CGCGGCCGCGCTGCTGCCGGACGTGCCGCTGATGACGCCCGCCGAGGTGTTCGCGCGCGCCGAGCTGGTGCTGCTGACCGTGCCCGACGACGTCCTGCCGGGGCTGGTCGCGGGACTGGCCGAGACCGGCGCCGTGCGCCCGGGGCAGCTGCTGGTGCACACCTCCGGCCGGCACGGCACCGCCGTCCTCGGCCCGGCCACCCGCGCCGGGGCCCTGCCGCTCGCGCTGCACCCCGCCATGACCTTCACGGGCACCTCCGTCGACGTGCAGCGGCTGGCCGGCTGCTCCTTCGGGGTGACCGCGCCCGAGGAGCTGCGGCTCGCGGCGGAGGCCCTGGTCATCGAGATGGGCGGCGAGCCGGAGTGGATCGAGGAGGCCGCCCGGCCGCTCTACCACGCGGCCCTCGCCATGGGCGCGAACCACCTGGTCACCCTGGTCGCCCAGAGCATGGAGCTGCTGCGCACCGCCGGTGTCGACAACCCCGGCCGGATGCTCGGCCCGCTCCTCGGCGCGGCCCTCGACAACGCCCTGCGCAGCGGTGACGCCGCGCTCACCGGGCCGGTCGCGCGCGGCGACGCCGGGACCGTCGCGGCGCACGTCGCCCAGCTGCGCGCGCACGCCCCGCAGGCCCTCGCCGGATACCTGGCCATGGCCCGAACCACCGCGGACCGTGCCCTCGCGCACGGACTGCTCAAGCCGGAACTTGCGGAGGACCTGCTCGGCGTCCTCGCGGACGGAGGCGAGAAGTGACCATCCAGCTCACCCGCACCGCTCAGGAGCTGCACGCGCTCCCGCGCGCCGGCCGGCGCGCGGTGGTGATGACCATGGGCGCCCTGCACGAGGGGCACGCCACCCTGGTCCGCGCCGCCCGCGAGCTGGCCGGTCCGGACGGCCAGGTCGTTGTCACCGTCTTCGTCAACCCGCTCCAGTTCGGCGCCGGCGAGGACCTCGACCGCTACCCGCGCACCCTGGACGCGGACCTGGAGATCGCCGCGAAGGCCGGTGCCGACGCCGTCTTCGCCCCGTCCGTCGACGAGGTCTACCCCGGCGGCGAGCCGCAGGTCCGCGTCAGCGCCGGGCCCATGGGCGAGCGCCTGGAGGGGGCTTCCCGTCCCGGTCACTTCGACGGCGTCCTCACCGTCGTCGCCAAGCTGCTGCACCTCACCCAGCCGGACGTCGCGCTGTTCGGGCAGAAGGACGCCCAGCAGCTCGCGCTGATCCGCCGCATGGCGCGCGACCTGAACTTCCCCGTCGAGATCGTCGCCGTGCCGACCGTGCGCGAGCCCGACGGCCTCGCGCTCTCCAGCCGCAACCGCTATCTGTCCGCCGCCGAGCGCACCTCGGCGCTGGAGCTCTCCCGCGCCCTGCTCGCCGCCCACAACGTCGTCGAGCTCGGCCCGGCGGCCGTCCGGCACGCCGCGCACGTCATCCTCGACGAGGCCGGCCGCCTGGACCCGCCGGTCGTCCTCGACTACCTGGCGCTGATGGACCCCGCCGACTTCACCGAGGTGGGCGACGACCACACCGGCGAGGCCGTCCTGGCCGTCGCCGCCAAGGTCGGCACGACGCGTCTCATCGACAACATCCCGCTGGAGTTCGACGGCTCGCGGTCGGACGTCCCGGAGTTCGGAGCCGAACGATGACCGGCATACGCCTGCACGCCCCCCGCCCCGGCTGGGCGGTCGACGCCGACGTCGTCGTCATCGGTTCCGGCGTGGCCGGGCTCACCGTCGCGCTGCGCTGCGCCGCCGCCGGCGCCGAGGTCGTCGTCGTCACCAAGGCCCGGCTGGACGCCGGCTCCACGCGCTGGGCCCAGGGCGGCATCGCGGCCGCCCTCGGCGACGGCGACACCCCCGGGCAGCACCTGGACGACACCCTCGTCGCCGGCGCCGGCCTGTGCTCCGAGGAGGCGGTGCGGGCGCTCGTCACCGAGGGCCCCGACGCCGTGCGCCGCCTCATCGCCACCGGCGCGCGCTTCGACACCGACGAGATCACCGGCGAGATCCTGCTGACCCGCGAGGGCGGTCACCACCGGCGCCGCATCGCCCACGCGGGCGGCGACGCGACCGGCGCCGAGATCTCCCGGGCCCTGGTCGAGGCCGTGCGCGAGGCCGGCATCCGCACCGTCGAGCACGCGCTCGTCCTCGACCTGCTCAAGGACGCCGAGGGCCGCGCGGCCGGCGTCACGCTGCACGTCATGGGGGAGGGGCAGCACGACGGCGTCGGCGCCGTCCGGGCCCGGTCCGTGGTGCTCGCCACCGGCGGCATGGGCCAGGTCTTCTCCGCCACCACCAACCCGGCCGTCTCCACGGGCGACGGCGTCGCCCTCGCCCTGCGGGCCGGCGCGGAGGTCTCCGACCTGGAGTTCGTCCAGTTCCACCCGACGGTCCTGTGGCTCGGCCCCGGCGCGGAGGGCCAGCAGCCGCTGGTCTCCGAGGCGGTGCGCGGCGAGGGCGCGTACCTCGTGGACGCGGACGGGCACCGCTTCATGGTGGGCGCGCACGAGCTCGCCGAGCTCGCCCCGCGCGACATCGTGGCCAAGGGCATCCTGCGGCGCATGCGGGAGCTCTCCGCGGAGCACATGTACCTGGACGCGCGGCACTTCGGCGCCGAGATGTGGGAGCACCGCTTCCCGACCATCCTCGCCGCGTGCCGGGCGCACGGCATCGACCCGGTCACCGGCCTGATCCCGGTCGCCCCGGCGGCCCACTACGCCTCCGGCGGCGTCCGCACCGACCTGCACGGCCGCACGACCGTGCCGGGCCTCTACGCCTGCGGCGAGGTCGCCTGCACGGGCGTGCACGGCGCGAACCGGCTGGCGTCGAACTCGCTCCTGGAGGGCCTGGTCTTCGCGGAACGCATAGCGGCCGACATCGCGGCCACCGGCCCCGCGTCCGGGGTGACGGACGGAGGCGTGGCAGAAACCTCCGCCACGACGGCGCCGCAGCCGCCGGCGCCCCTCGTCCACCCCGAGGCCCGCCCCACGATCCAGCGCATCATGACGCTCGGCGCCAGCGTCCTGCGCAGCAGGCAGAGCCTGGAGGAGGCCGCGGCGCGCCTGCACGCCATCCAGGGCGACCCGGCCACGGAACCCGGCACGGACGCCTGGGAGACCACCAACCTCCTGCTCGTCGCCCAGGTGCTCGTCACCGCCGCCCTCCGCCGCGAGGAGACCCGCGGCTGCCACTGGCGCGAGGACTTCCCCGACCGCGACGACACCGCCTGGCGCCGCCACCAGCTGGTGGCGCTCAACCCGGACCGCACCCTCGCGGTCTCCACGACCGAGACGGCCGCATTCCCCGAGGAGAACCGCGTGAGCAGCGACAACACCCCGAACGAACTCCCGCTCGCCGCCGAGGACGCCGTCTGCGGCGCCGGCTGCGCGTGCGGCGACGCCGACGCCTTCGAGTGCGGGCTCGACCCGGACCTCGCCCGGCTGCTGGCCGAGGCCGGGCTGGACCCGCTGCACATCGAGGACCTCGCGCACGTGGCCATCGAGGAGGACCTCGACGGTGGCAAGGACGTCACCACCTACGCGACCGTCCCCGCGGACGCCGTGGCCGTCGCCGACTTCACCGCCCGCGAGGCCGGTACCGTCGCCGGCCTGCGCATCGCCGAGGCGGTCCTGTCGGTCGTCTGCACCGAGGAGTTCGAGGTCGAGCGGCACGCCGAGGACGGCGACCGCGTCACGGCCGGCCAGAAGCTGCTGACCGTCCGCACCCGCACCCGCGACCTGCTCACGGGCGAGCGCAGCGCGCTCAACCTGCTGTGCCGCCTGTCGGGCATCGCCACCGCCACCCGCGCCTGGGCCGACGCCCTGGAGGGCACCGGCGCGGCCGTCCGCGACACCCGCAAGACCACCGTCGGCCTGCGCGCCCTGGAGAAGTACGCGGTGCGCTGCGGCGGTGGCGTCAACCACCGCATGTCGCTGTCGGACGCGGCCCTCATCAAGGACAACCACGTCATCGCGGCCGGTGGCGTCGCCGAGGCGTTCAAGGCCGTACGGGAGGAGTTCCCGGACGTGCCGATCGAGGTCGAGGTGGACCGGCTCGACCAGATCCCGCCCGTGCTCGCCGAGGGCGCGGACCTCATCCTGCTCGACAACTTCACGCCGGAGCAGACCCGCGAGGCCGTCGAGCTCGTCGCCGGCCGCGCCAAGCTGGAGTCCTCGGGCCGGCTGACGCTGGCCAACGCCCGCGCGTACGCCGAGACCGGGGTCGACTACCTGGCCGTCGGCGCGCTCACCCACTCCTCGCCGATCCTGGACATCGGCCTGGACCTGCGTGAGGAGACCCCCTGATGCTGCTCACCATCGACGTCGGCAACAGCCACACCGTCCTCGGTCTGTTCGACGGCGACGACATCGTCGAGCACTGGCGCATCTCGACCGACGCCCGGCGCACCGCCGACGAACTCTCGGTGCTCTTCCAGGGCCTGATGGGCCGGCACCCGCTGCTCGGCGACGAGCTGGGCGAGGGCATCGAGGGCATCTCCATCTGCTCCACCGTGCCCTCCGTCCTGCACGAGCTGCGCGAGATGACCCGCCGCCACTACGGCGACGTGCCGGCCGTCCTCGTCGAGCCGGGCGTGAAGACCGGCGTGCCGATCCTGATGGACAACCCGAAGGAGGTCGGCGCCGACCGCATCATCAACGCGGTCGCCGCCGTCGAGCTGTACGGCGGCCCGTGCATCGTCGTCGACTTCGGCACGGCCACCACGTTCGACGCGGTGAGCGCGCGCGGCGAGTACGCCGGCGGTGCCATCGCGCCCGGCATCGAGATCTCCGTCGACGCGCTGGGCGTCCGCGGCGCCCAGCTCCGCAAGATCGAGCTCGCCCGGCCGCGCAACGTCATCGGCAAGAGCACCGTCGAGGCCATGCAGTCCGGCATCCTCTACGGCTTCGCCGGCCAGGTCGACGGCGTCGTCAACCGCATGGCCCGCGAGCTCGCCGACGACCCCGACGACGTCACCGTGATCGCCACGGGTGGCCTGGCCCCGCTCGTCCTGGGCGAGGCCACGGTCATCGACGAGCACGAGCCGTGGCTGACCCTCATCGGCCTCCGCCTGGTCTACGAACGCAACGTGGCCCGGGCCTAGGGCCCGTCCGGCGCGCATGCCGCCGGACCCTCGCCACGGTGGCCCGGCGGTGTTCGCACCGGGCCGCAGCCCCGGCGAAGATCCGCCGGGCAGGCCCGGGGGAGCCCGGAAGGTCCCGCCCACCGCCCATCCGCGCCGGAGGCGGAGGGCACCCGTGCCACGCCCGAAAAGTTGCACTAACCGGAATTTGTCCGATTGGCACCTTAAAGTCGGGCCATGCCCACGCCCTATGGATCCCGCGGCGGGATGGCGTTCAGCGCGGACGAGCTGCGCGTGCTGCGCCGTGCCCTCGCCATCGCACTTCAGCCCCATTCCGTGCCCCGGCAGCCCAGCGCCGAGCGGGACGAGGAGGTGCGCGAATGCCTCCGGCTCGCCGAAGCGGTGGACGAGGCGGCCCGCGAGGGAGGCAGGCTGCGCGCCTTCCTCCTCGACGAGCTCGTCCGCTACCGCTCCGCCCTGCCGGGCGCGGCCGCCGGCTACCTCGACCGGCTCCAGGACGCGCTCGCGGCCGGCTATCAGCCCGTTCCCGAGGACCTCGCCGCGTTGCGCTCGCTGTGCGTGCTGCCCTGCGGCCCGGCGGAAGGCAGCCGCCGCCGGGCCCTGCTGCGCCGCTCCGAAC
>NZ_JBFAPH010000383.1:0-5730 GCF_040675635.1 Streptomyces sp. NPDC049577 | reverse complement strand
GCCGGGAGGCGGGCGGGTGGGGAGCGCGTCGGCAACGTCCCGGGCACACGAGTCGAGCTCGACCACCCGGCACGGCAGGCCGTTCACGCCCGGCGCGAGGCCGGACGTCGTCAGCACCGCGTCGACACCGGCGTCCGTCGCGATGTAGGACACCCGGTCCGGCGGCGCCGCCGGGTCGACCGGCACGAACGCCGCGCCGGCCTTCCCCACCGCGAGCAGCGACGCGTACAGGTCCCTCGACCGCGGCAGCAGGAGCGCGACCCGCGACCCCGGGCCGATGCCCAGGCCGCGCAGATGATGGGCGAGCCGGTTGGCGTGCGCGTCGAGCTCGGCGTAGGTGAACTGCCCGGACGCGCACACCAGTGCCGTCGCCGTCGGCCTGCGGTGGCAGGCGGCCTCGAACACCGAGTGCAGCCGCCTGCCGGTCGCTTCCGGCGGCGCCGCCTGCGCGCGGCGTTGTTCCACTCCCGGCCTCCTCCGCGCTTCCCGGGGGGACGGCAGGCCCTCTCACGGCGGGCTTCTTTCATGGTAGGTCCGGGCGGGGGACCGGGCCCGGCGGCGGAGGCGGGCGCGCGCGGGCGCCGGACGGCCCGGTCACCGCGGGCCGGGGCCGCCCAGGGTGTATGCGGAGACGTCGTTGGCGGGATTGACGTCACTCGGGTTCGAGACGGTGGCCGTGATCACCCCGGAGGGCACCTCGGAGCCGGAGCGGACGTCCAGCTTCATGAAGTCCCCGCGGCCGGGCGCCCGGGTGCCGTTGAACGTCGCGTCCAGATGACGGCCGTCCGGCGAGACGCTCTCGGTGAAGGTGTAGTCGTACGGCGTGGAGTACATCAGCGCGCCCGTGGTGGTAAGGCCGGGCGGCAGGTCGACGGTCAGCCGTGTGACACCGGTGATGCCGGTGGTGCCGACCGAGGTCCAGGACACGGAGAACTTGCCGTAACCGTTGGGCGTGGTCGGGTAGTTGCCCGCCTGGGCTATCGCGTAGTCGGGGCCGGCGGGTGCGGCAGCGGCGGCAGCGGGGCCGGCGGGCACGGACCAGGCGGCGAGGGCGAGCAGGGCCGCCGCGCAGGACGCGGCCGCATGAGCTGATCGAGGTCTCATGCGCCCATCATCGCCCCGGCCCCCATCGGGGCACAGAGGGCCGTGACGGCCGTGACGCCCCGTCGTGCGAGAGGCCGCCGCCCGGCCGATACTGGGCACTGGGGTCACCGGCCACGCGCCGCACAGGCCGTGAAGGGATGAAGGCCCATGGCGGAACCCGCCCCTTCCCCCGCGCCGGCGCCCGGCGCGGAGGGCCCCGCGGGGGCCGGCCGCTGGGCCGTGCTCGCCGTGCTCTGCGCCAGCCTGCTGCTGGTCGCCATGGACGCCACGATCCTCAACGTGGCCCTGCCCTCGCTCATCGCCGACCTGCGCCCAAGCCCGCTCGAACAGCTGTGGATCATCGACATCTACGGGCTGGTCCTCGGCGGACTGCTGGTCACCAGCGGTGCGCTCGGCGACCGCTACGGCCGCCGGCTGCTCTTCCTGACCGGCTTCGTCCTCTTCGGCGTCGCCTCGGTCGTCGCGGCGACCGCGCAGGGCTCCTGGCAGCTCATCGGCGGCCGGGTGCTGCTGGGAATCGGGGGAGCGATGGTCATGCCGTCGACGCTCTCCCTCATCCGGAACATCTTCACCGACGCCCGGGAACGGGCCCTGGCCATCGGCATCTGGGCCGCCGTCGCCGGCGCCGGCGCGTGCGTGGGCCCGCTGGTCGGCGGCGCACTCGTCGAGCGGTACGGCTGGTCCGCGGCCTTCTGGGTCAACGTCCCCGTCGTCGTGGTCACGGTCGTCGCAGGCTTGCGGCTGCTGCCGGAGTACCGGGCCCCGCAGACGGGCCGGCTGGACTGGGCGGGCGCGCTGCTGTCGGTCGCCGGGATCGTGGCCCTCGCCTGGGGCATCAAGCACGTCGCCAAGGGCAGCCCGCAGGCCGGGGATCTGATCGTCCTGCTGGCCGGCGTCCTCCTGCTGGCCCTCTTCGCCCGGCGGCAGCTGCGGCTCGACGACCCACTGCTGGACGTACGGCTCTTCCGCAACGGCCCGTTCGTCGCCGCGGCGCTGGCCATCCTGCTCGCGATGCTGGCCATCGGCGCCGCGCTGTTCCTCATCTCCCTGTGGCTGCAGTACGTCCACGGCTATTCGCCGTCCGAGGCCGGGCTGCGCACCCTGCCCTCGGCCCTGGCGACGCTGGCCGGCTCCCTGGCGACCCCCTGGCTCCTGCACCACCTGGGCGTCCGTACGGTCCTGGCCCTCGGACTGAGCGCCCTGGCGGCCGGATTCGTGCTGCTGGCCGTCACCCCCGAGCCCACGGCCTACATCGTGGTCGCGATCGTCCTCGCCACCCTCGGACTGGGCGACGGACTGGCCATCACGGCCTCCTCCGCCGTTCTGGTCGACTCCGTCCCGGCCGAACGCGCCGGCCAGGCCGGCGCCGTGTCGGAGACCGGCTACGAGCTGGGCGTCGGCCTGGGGGTGGCACTGCTCGGCAGCATCCACAACGCCGTCTACTCCTCCGCCATGGGGGAGTTGCCCGTCCGGGGCACGGACGCGGACACCGCGCGTGGCTCGGTGGGCGGCGCGGCCGAGGTCGCCGCCCGGCTCGGCGGGGACCCCGGCCTGCGCGTCCTTCAGGCCGCGCGCGCCGCGTTCGACTCCGCGCTCACCACGACCGCGTACGTCTCCGCGGGCATCGTGGCGGGCGTGACCCTGCTGACCGTCTGGCTCGTTCCGCGCGGCCTGCGGGTCACCGGCGGCCACTGACCGACCCCAGCGGTCGTCAGCACGGTCGTCAGCGCGGTCGTCAGTAGAGCATGCGCAGCGTGACCGTTCCGGTGGCGTGCCGGACGCCCTCCGGGGTCAGACAGGCGGTCACCAGGTCCTGGTGGAGCAACTCGACGGCCAGTACCGCCTGGTGCCCCTTCGCCCGGCCCTCGACGACCATGCCCGCGACCCGGACCACGGACGCCGCGCCCACCCGGGCCACGGTGCCCGAGGAGTACTCGATCACCGACTTCCGGCCGTCCCCGTACCGGACGACCTCCCGGGCGTGCGGTGAGGACACCCTGAGACAGGACGACTCGATGGTTCCCTCGATGCGGCCGACGGCGCCCTGGGGGCGTCCCGAGGTGTCGGCGCAGGTGTATACGTCGTCAGTCGTGAGACGGTGTGTTCTCGACGCGAGGGTCAATCCCGGGGACCAGGTAATGCTCTGCTGCCCGGCGCACACGATCGACTCGGGCGCCTCCCGCCCCCCGTTCCGCCCGTGGCCGTCACCGTCACCGTGTGCCTGGGCCGACGGCGCCCCGGCCAGACACGACCCCGCAAGCGCCACGGCGGCCAGCGCGATCCGGATCCGACGCCCAGCGAACATATGCACCCTCCGAGAACCCGGGCGCGCCCTCCCCGGCGCGCTCACCGGGCCCTGGCTACCCCGGCGAGCCACGAGCCATCCCGCGGCGCACGGGAAACCCGTAGCCCACCGGTATCGCGTACGCCGTGGAGCGCGCGCCCGGGAGGCGTGGGCACGAGGGCACGCCGCCGGCGCGGCGCGCTCACAGGGCGAGGGCGCTGAACTCCGGCGGGTTCGTCCGCACCGAGCGGCGGTCGATGCGCGAGCGGACCTCCTGGGAACCGAAGTGGTAGTCCATGCGCCGCACGGCCTCCGCCCACTCCTGCATCGTGCGCACCGCCGAGAGCGTCTCCACCACGAAGGGGTCCTGCAACCGGGAGGTACCGCGCCGCCAGAGCTCCAGGGGGGATTCCTCCAGGAGGTTTCCCACCGTTCCCTCGCACACCGAAAGGGCCCGCACCTCGCCGTCCGGCTCGACGTGCATCACCGGGGAATCGGCGCGACTGGCGAACCGGTTGGGGCGCATGACGAGACTGCCGTTGTCCGTGGCGAACACCCGCACCGAATCCGGTGCGAGTTCCTGGAGCCGGGCCAGTTTGCCGGGACTGGTCAATTCGGCGACCTGTGCGTCGTCCAGCAGCTCGAAGTGACCGAATTCCGGTCGGCTGGCCAGCCCTTCGGGAACGGCCGCGTTGAACGTCACACTGCGCAATTCGGGGTACCGGGGCGCGATCGCCGTGCAGAATTCCGCCAACTGGGGGAAATTACTGCGCACCACGACGCAGCCGATGCCGAACCACAGCGGCGTCCGCTGTCGCCGTCTGCGCTCCCTCGCCACCGCGTCGAGCATCGTCAGGGCGGACAGGGCCCGGTCGAAGGAACCGCGCCGCCCCCGGATCCGGTCGTGGACCTGGGCCGTCGCACCGTCGAGACTCACGATGACCTCGTCGAACGTCTTCGCGAGCTCGGTGGCCATCCAGGGCTCCATGATCCAGCCGCTGGTGTAGACGGCGGTCTTCACGCCCGCCCGCGCCAGCCGCCCCGCCACCTCGAAGACCCCCTTCACGACCAGCGGTTCGCCGCCGGAGAGCACCACCACCCGGGGGTCCAGGGTGACGAGCGCGTCGGCGACCCGCAGCATGTCCTCGTGACTCAGCTGCCGCGGCGCCCGCCTGCCGGACTCCGAATAGCAGTGCGAGCACCGCAGGGGGCACGCATAGGTGGTGTCCCAGACCACCACCTCGGGACCGGACGACACACTCATGGCTGCCCTTCGCCTTTCCACAGCGGACCAGCCCAGTGTTCTCCCCGCCGTCCGGTACGGAAACCCGGGCCGCCTCCGATCCGTATAGCGGTTTTCCGCTATACCGTCCGGCGGCACATCTCCTGGACTGCCGTCGTCATCGCCCTCGATAATGCCGAGCGTGAAGGCGGAGGGTGGTTCATGAGAATCGCGGCGTTCTTCGGCGGACTGTGCCTGCTGTGGGCGGTCACCGCCGGGACGATTCTGCTGCCGAAAAATACGATCACCTTGCCGTGGATCCTCGGTTCGGTTCTCCCCTGCTACTGCGCCGGCCTGTTCGCGTGGTGGCACGCGCCCTCGAATCCCGTCGCCCGGCGTCTGCTGCTGACCGGCACCGCGCTCTCGGCGTGCATCGCCATCCGCTATGTCTCCGCCCTGCTGACCGACGCGTACGGCTGGGACCTCAGCGCCCCTGAGCGGGGCATGCCCTCGCCGGCGGCCGCCCTGTTCGTCATCCCGACCGAGATGGACAGCCTCGCCGTCGGCGTCCTCGTCGCCCAGCTCCTCGCCCTGCTGCCCGACGGACGCCCCCGCTTCCGCGGCGAACGGCAGCTCCTGGGCGCCCTGTGGGCACTGACCGCCCTCCCGGTGCTCCTGCCGGCGGCGGGCGTGCCCACCCGCGTCGTCGAACTGTCGGTCTCCTACTACCCGGAAGCCTGGCTCCCCGGGCTGGGCGCGGCCCTGCTGGTCGTCCGGTGCCTGCGCGCCCGGGCCGCGGGGGAGGGGCGCCACCGGGACCGCCACCAGGACATCGCCCGGCTGCTGCCGATCGCCTCGGCGGCGGCCGTCGTCTTCCTCGGCCGGGGCGCCTGCCGGCTGTTCCGCACCTGGACCGGCGAGACCGGCGTCCTCTATCTGATCGGCTCGCTCCTCGGCGCCCTGCCGTACGTGACGATCTCCCTGTCCGTCGTCTACGCCGCCTTCCGCTGCCGGTTCCTCGGCGACGACGTCCACTCCGCCGTCGTCACCACCGCACTGCTCGACCTCGTCCCGCACGCCGCCCGCCTGACCGGCTACGACCCCGACGGGCCGCTGACCG
>NZ_JBFAPH010000382.1:0-5737 GCF_040675635.1 Streptomyces sp. NPDC049577 | reverse complement strand
GCTGTGGGGGCGCCTGCTGGGGGTGGTGAGGACTTGGGGGGTGCCCCGGGGCTGCGTCGTCGCGTCGCCGCGGCGGAGGGTCACCACCCCGGCCGCCCGGGTCTCGGCGCGGCGGCGCAGGGCCTCGTCGTCGCCGCCGTCGACGACGGTGACGCGTGCGCCGAGGCCGGCCAGGGCGCGGGCGGCGCTGATGCCGCTCACGCCGAGGCCGGCGACGGTGATGTGCTTGCCGCTGAAATCAGTCGGGCTCACTTGATGGCCAACCATCCGGCGTAGAAGATTCCGAGTCCGACGGCCACGCACAGGCCCTGGATGATCCAGAAGCGGACCACCACCAGGACCTCGCTCCACCCCTTGAGTTCGAAGTGGTGCTGGAGCGGGGCCATCCGGAAGACGCGCTTCCCGGTCAGGCGGAAGGAGCCGACCTGGATCACCACGGACATGGTGATGAGCACGAACAGACCGCCCAGAAGGGCGAGGAGCAGCTCGGTGCGGGAGCAGATGGCGAGGCCGGCCAGGGCGCCGCCGAGGGCCAGCGAGCCGGTGTCACCCATGAAGATCTTGGCGGGCGAGGTGTTCCACCACAGGAAGCCGAAGCAGGAGCCCATCAGGGCGGAGGCGACGACCGCGAGGTCGAGCGGGTCGCGTACCTCGTAGCAGCCGGCGCCGGCGGTCAGCGGGTTGGCGCAGGACTGGCCGTGCTGCCAGGTGCCGATGAAGACGTAGGCGCCGAAGACCATCACGGAGGCGCCGGTGGCCAGGCCGTCGAGGCCGTCGGTGAGGTTCACGCCGTTCGACATGGCGAGGATCATGAACAGCGCCCAGACCACGAAGATCACGGGGCCGATGGACCAGCCGAAGTCCTGGGTGAAGGAGAGCCGCGTGGAGGCCGGGGTCTGACCGCGGGTGTCCGCGAACTGCAGGGCCAGGACGGCGAAGGCGATACCGACGATCAGCTGGCCGGCCATCTTCGCCTTGGCGCGCAGACCGAGGCTGCGCTGCTTGACGATCTTGATGTAGTCGTCGAGGAAGCCGACGAGGCCCATGCCGGCGGTCAGGAAGAGCACCAGCAGGCCGGAGGTCGTCGGCGAGTGGCTGGTGATCACCTTGGTGACCGCGTACGCGATGAGCGTGGCCAGGATGAAGGCGATGCCGCCCATGGTGGGCGTGCCCTTCTTGCTGCCGTGGGTGCGCGGGCCGTCGTCCCGGATGAACTGGCCGTAGCCCTTGCGGGCCAGGAACTTGATCAGCAGCGGGGTGCCGATGAGGGTCAGGAAGAGACCGATGACACCCGCGAAGAGGATCTGGTTCATCAGCCGGAGACCTCGCCATCCACCGCGATCAGCTGCTGTGCGATCCGCTCAAGGCCGACCGACCTGGACGCCTTCACCAGTACGACGTCTCCCGGGCGCAGCTCGTTGCGCAACAGGTCGACCGCCGCCTGCACGTCGGACACGTGCACCGACTCCTCACCCCACGAACCCTCGTTATAGGCGCCCATCCGCAGCCAGGCCGCTTCCCTGCCCCCGACTGCCACGAGCTTGCCGACATTGAGCCGGACGGCGAGCCGCCCGACCGCGTCGTGCTCGGCGAGCGACTCCTCGCCGAGCTCGGCCATCTGACCGAGCACCGCCCACGTCCTGCGGCCCGTACTGCCCATGGCGGCCAGCGCGCGCAGGGCGGCTCGCATGGATTCGGGGTTCGCGTTGTAGGCGTCGTTGACGATCGTCACGCCGTCCGCGCGCTCGGTGACCTCCATGCGCCAGCGGGAGAGCTGGCCCGCCCCGGAGAGCGCGGAGACGATCTCGTCGACGGGCATGCCCAGCTCATGGGCGACGGCGGCCGCGGCGAGCGCGTTCGACACGTGGTGCTCACCGTACAGCCGCATGGTCACGTCGCCGCACCCGGTGGGGGTGTGGAGCGTGAACGAGGGGCGTCCGGTGGCGTCCAGGCGCACGTTCTCGGCACGGACATCCGCGTCGGGAGCCTCGCCGAAGAGGACGACGCGGGCCTTGGTGCGGGTGCTCATGGCGCGCACGAGCGGGTCGTCGGCGTTGAGGACGGCGACGCCGCCCTGCTCGGCCGGCGGGAGGGCCTCGACGAGCTCGCCCTTGGCCTGGGCGATCTGCTCGCGGCCGCCGAACTCGCCGAGGTGGGCGGTGCCGACGTTGAGGACCAGGCCGATGCGCGGCGGGGTGATGCCGGTGAGGTAGCTGATGTGGCCGATGCCGCGGGCGCCCATCTCCAGGACGAGATGGCGGGTCCCGGCGTCGGCGCGCAGCGCCGTCAGGGGCAGCCCGATCTCGTTGTTGAGCGAGCCGGGCGTGAAGACGGTGGGGCCGAGGCGCTCCAGGAGCTGGGCGATCAGGTCCTTGGTGCTGGTCTTGCCGGCCGAGCCGGTCAGGCCCACCACGGTGGTGCCGAGCCGGTCGACGACGGCGCGGGCGAGGGCGCCCAGGGCCGTCACGACGTCCTCGACCACGACGGCGGGCACGCCGACGGGGCGGGTGGCCAGCACGGCGACCGCGCCGGCGGCGACGGCGCGCTCGGCGTAGTCGTGGCCGTCGACGCGTTCCCCGGGGAGCGCGGCGAACAGGCTGCCGGGCCGCACCTCACGGGAGTCGATCTCGACCGGGCCGGTGACGGTGCGCCCCGGGTCCGGTATGTCGTGCTGCTGCCCGCCGGTGATCGCGGCGATCTCGGCGAGTGACAGATCGATCACCGATCTTCACCTCCGGCCGTTCTGGAGAGCTTCCGGGGGGAGGTTTGTGCGCGCATGGCGGTCTGTCATCCCTGGTCGTTCCGGTGCGTGGGGGCCGCCTTCCGGCTGTGCTCGATGGCCTCGCGCAGCACCAGGCGGTCGTCGAAGGGGCGTACCACTCCGGCGATGTCCTGGCCCTGTTCGTGGCCCTTGCCCAGCACCAGGACGATGTCGCCGGGTTCGGCGCGGGCGACGGCGGCGGCGATGGCGTCGGCACGGTCCTCCAGCAGGAGGACGGAGCCGCGCTCGGGGGCGGGCACCTCGGTGGCGCCCGTGAGCATGGTGGCGAGGATCGCGAGGGGATCCTCGGAGCGGGGGTTGTCGGAGGTCAGCACGGCGGTGTCGGCGAGCCGGGCCAGCGCGGCGCCCATGGGGGCGCGCTTGGTGGTGTCGCGGTCGCCGCCACAGCCCAGCACGGCGTGGATGCGGCCGGCGCACACCTTGCGCAGGGCGCGGAGAACCGATTCGACGGCGTCCGTCTTGTGCGCGTAGTCGACGACGGCCAGGTACGGCTGGCCCGCGTCGACGCGCTCCAGACGGCCGGGGACGCCGGGGACGGCGGCGACGCCGTCGGCGGCGGTCTGCGGGTCGATCCCGGCGGTGGCCAGGGCGACGACGGCGGCGAGCGCGTTGGCCACGTTGAACGGGCCGGCGAGCGGCGCCTTGGCACGGACGGAGATCCCCTGCGGGCCGAGGACGGTGAACGCGGAGTCGAAGGGGCCGATCTCCACGTCGACGGCGCGCCAGTCGGCCTCGGGGCGGCCCTCGGCGGAGAAGGTGGTGACGGGGACCTCGCTGTCGCCCGCGGCGAGCCGGCGCCCGTACTCGTCGTCGATGTTGACGACGCCGGCGCGGCTGCGCTCCTTGGTGAAGAGCTCGGCCTTGGCCCGGTAGTAGTCCTCCATGCCGGAGTGGAACTCCATGTGCTCCGGGCTGAGGTTGTTGAAGACGGCGACGTCGAAGACGCAGCCGTCGACGCGGCCGAGCCGCAGGGCGTGGCTGGAGACCTCCATGGCCACGGCCTTCACACCGCGCTCGCGCATGACGGCGAACAGGGCCTGGAGGTCGGTGGCCTCCGGGGTGGTGCGCTCCGACTTCAGGCGCTCCTCGCCGATGCGGGACTCCACGGTGCCGATCAGGCCGGTGGTCCCGAGGGCGCGCAGGCCGCCCTCGACGAGGTAGGCGGTGGTGGTCTTGCCGGAGGTGCCGGTGATGCCGATGCGCAGCAGCTCGTGGCCGGGCTCGCCGTAGATGGCCGCGGCGAGGGCGCCCATGCGGCCGCGCGGGTCGGCGACGGTGAGCACGGGCAGGCCGCTGGCGGCGGCGCGCTCGGCGCCGGCCGGGTCCGTCAGGACGGCGACGGCACCGAGGCCGGCCGCCTGGGCGGCGAAGTCGGCGCCGTGGAAACGGGCGCCGGGCAGCGCGGCGTAGAGGTCGCCGGGGCGCACGGCGCGCGAGTCGTGGGTGATGCCGGTGACGGCCGTCTCCGCGGCGGCGGGAGCGGCGATGCCCAGCTGACCGGCCAGCTCCGTCAGGGGCACGGGGCGGACCCGGCTGGGGCGCGGCGCTCCGGGGTACGGCGCGGGGGCGTCCTGGTGCTGGGTGGTGTGGGACTGATCAGCGTGGGGCACGGCGGTGAGCGTACCGGGCGCACCGGCCTCGCCGCGAAGCGAGGGGCGTGCCGGGCCGTGGTTCCCGGGGTCGGGAGTGATCGTCGTCACGGCCGGCCCGGCTCATTGCCCGTCGTAGGTCACCGGCAGCCGCGGCGGCTGCGCGCCGGACGGCGGCACCTGGAGGGTCTTCAGGGCGAACTCCATCACCTGCTTGTAGACCGGTCCGCAGACCTGGCCGCCGAAGTAGCTGCCCCGGGTCGGGTTCTGGACGGCGCAGTAGACGGTGATCCGGGGCTGGTCGGCGGGGGCGAAACCGGCGAAGGAGGCGGTGTAGCCGTGGTAGCGGCCGGTGAGCGGATCCACCCGGTTGGACGTGCCGGTCTTGCCGGCGACGAGGTAGCCGGGGATCTGCGCCTTGGTGCCGGTGCCCTCGTGGTCGTCGACGACCGACTCGAGCATGGCGGTGAGGTCCTTGGCGGTCTTCTGGCTGATCACGCGGGTGCGGGGCGGGGCCGGGGCGGGGGTGAACCTGCCGTCGGGCCCCTTGGTGCCGCGGACCAGGGTGGGCTGGATGCGCTCGCCGCCGGCCGCGATCGTGGAGTAGACGGAGGCGGCCTGGACGGCGTTGAGGGACAGGCCCTGGCCGAAGGGGATGGTGTAGGCCCGGGAGGAGCCCCAGTCGCCGGGCCGGGCGAGGATGCCGGGGGTCTCGCCGGGGAAGCCGAGGCCGGTGGGGCGGCCGATGCCGAACTTGCGGAGGTAGGTGTAGAGGACCTGGTTGGCCTCTTCGCGGGTCTTGCCGAGCTGCTCGCTGGCCAGGATGGTGCCGATGTTGCTGGATTTGGCCAGGACGCCGGCCAGGGTGAGGTGCCAGGTGGGGTGGTCGACGTCGTCGGCGAAGGAGCGGTCGGCGCGGGCCAGCCGGTTGGGCACCTCGACCCGGGTGAGCGGGTTGGCGACGCCCTCCTCCAGGACGGCGGCCATGGTCATGACCTTGCTGACGCTGCCGGGCTCGTAGGCGTCCTGGAGCGCGGCGTTGCCCAGGGCGGAGCGGCTGGCGTGGGTGAGGTCGTTGGGGTCGTAGCCGGGGGCGTTGGCCATGGCCAGGATCTCGCCGGTGCGGGTGTCCTGGACGACGACGTAGCCGCGGTCGGCGCCGGACTCCTCCACCTGCTTCTTGATGGCGTTCTGGGCGGCCCACTGGATGTCGCGGTCGATGGTGAGCTCGACGTCCGAGCCGGGCACGGCGGCCTGTTCCTTGACGTCGCCGGTGGGCACCTGGCGGCCGCCGGACTGGGCGTAGACGCGCTTGCCGTTCCTGCCCGCGAGGACCTCGTTGAGCTGGGCCTCCAGGCCGCCGCCG
>NZ_JBFAPH010000381.1:0-5738 GCF_040675635.1 Streptomyces sp. NPDC049577 | reverse complement strand
CGGTGGAGCCCGGCCCGGACGCGTCCGGCGACGGGAGGGCCCGGCGCCGGCGCCGGGCGCGGACCGATCCCTCCGAGGCGGTACGGCGCTGGCTGGCGATGGCGGGCAGCCGCCAGGACCCCGGCGCCCGCCACCCCGGCGACCGCACCCGTAAGGGAGACCGGCTGCACCCCTTCGTCTCCGAGGCGGCCAATCTGGCGGTCCTCGCCCTGGAGAGCGGGCACCCCGAGCGGTTCGTCTGGATCGACGAGATGGGAGCGATCAACAACATCGGCTCCTCGCCCGCCGATCCGGACGCCTACCGCAGGCACAACCTCTGGATCCCGCCCTCGACGGGCTGGAGCACCCTGCACCCCCGCGCCCAGCAACTGCTGGCCGACGTCCTGCTGCTCCTCAACCTCACGGAGCGCGAAGGGAGCCCGGACGGACTGGAGCAGCGCCTCGGGCGGGCGAACCGCACCGAGTTGCCGCCCTGCCTCACCAAGGACCGCGGGCCGTTGCGCCCCCGGCGCACGGTCGGCATGGCCGACGACGCGCCGCCGGGCAGCACCTGCCTGTGCGACTGTCCCTTCGAGCTGTGCCCCTACCCGGCCATGGGCGAACAGCCCCGGGCGGAACTGCGGGAAGCCTTCTGCCGGCAGCAGCAGTCGCTCCTGCGCCCGTACCGGCAGCTGAACCCCCTGTCCTGGCTGCGGCGCAAGCGGGCTCCCTGGCAGGGCATGACGGCCGCCGAACTGCGCTGCTTCTGGGAGGACATGGCCGTCCGGTCGCGGACCCCCTCCTCCTGACGCCTCCTGACGCCTCCTGACAGGGGCGGGCGCGTGAACCGCCGTCAGGCTCCCGCGGCCGTGAAGGCACCCGCCCGTGCCGCCGCCGCGGCGGCCTCCGCGGCGCGGTCCGCCGCCTCCTCGTCGAGCGGCAGGCCGGTGGTCAGCAGACGGTAGTAGAGGGGCGCCGAGACGGCGCGGATCACCTCGCGGGCGTCGGTGCCCGCCGGCAGCTCGCCGCGCTCGACCGCCTGCCGGACGCAGGGCGCCCACTCCTCGACCCGGATCTCGTAGAAGCGGTGCAGGGCGGCGGCCGTCTGGGGCTCGCAGGTGGCGGCGGCGATGACGGCCTTGAAGAGCGCGCCCTGACGGTGGTCGGCCAGCGTCCGCGCCACGAGCCGGGCGTTGGCCCGGAGATCGCCCAGGAGGGTACCCGTCTCGGTGCGCGGCAGCGACTGCTCCGCCATGTCCGCGAGCACGTCGGCGACGAGACCGGCCGGTGTGCCCCAGCGTCGGTAGACGGTGGTCTTGCCGACCTCCGCGCGCCGCGCCACGTCGGCCAGGTCGAGGCCGGCCAGGCCCCCCTCGGCGAGGGCGTCGCCGGCGGCCCGCAGCACCGCGGCCCGTACCCGCGCCGTGCGCCCGCCGGGCCGGACCGTGCCCGGATCCACGCCGTCCGAACTCATAACGGGACTCCTGTTCCATTAGCCGGGTGGGTTCTGCTACCTTGATCGCATCCTAACGGAACCAGAGACCCGTTAGTGCGGGGTGGAGGGATCGATCATGGAATACAGAAGGCTGGGCTCGTCCGGGCTGATGGTGCCGGCGCTGAGCTTCGGGGCCGGCACCTTCGGCGGGCGCGGCGAGCTCTTCGGCGCCTGGGGCGACACCGACGCCAAGGAGGCCCGCCGCCTCCTGGACATCTGCCTGGAGGCCGGGGTCACGATGTTCGACACCGCCGACGTGTACTCCGCCGGAGCCTCCGAGGAGGTCCTCGGCGCCGCGATCAAGGGCCGCCGTGACCAGGTGATCCTCTCGACCAAGGCCGGCCTGCCCACGGGCGACGGACCGAACGAGGCCGGCACGTCCCGCGCACGCCTGATCAAGGCCGTCGAGGACGCGCTGCGCCGCCTCGGCACGGATCACATCGACCTCTTCCAGCTGCACGCCTTCGACGCGGGCACGCCCGTCGAGGAGGTGCTCTCCACGCTCGACGACCTGGTGCGGGCCGGAAAGCTCCGGTACACCGGGGTCTCCAACTTCTCCGGCTGGCAGTTGATGAAGTCCCTCGCCGCCGCCGACCGGCACGGCTGGGCGCGCTATGCGGCGCACCAGGTCTACTACTCCCTCGTCGGCCGCGACTACGAGTGGGAGCTCATGCCGCTCGGCCGCGACCAGGGCGTCGGCGCGGTCGTCTGGAGCCCGCTCGGCTGGGGCAGGCTCACCGGCGCCGTCCGCCGCGGCCGGCCGCTCCCGCCCGGCAGCCGGCTGCACGCCACGGCGGACTACGGCCCGCCGGTGGAGGACGAGCACCTCTTCCGGGTGGTCGACGCGCTCGACGAGATCGCGGAGGAGACCGGCCGGAGCATCCCGCAGATCGCCGTCAACTGGCTGCTGCGCCGCCCGACCGTCTCCTCCGTCATCATCGGTGCCCGGAACGAGGAGCAGTTGCGGCAGAACCTCGGGGCGGTGGGCTGGAGCCTCACGCCGGAGCAGGTGGCCCGGCTGGACGCGGCGAGCGCGAAGACCGCGCCGTACCCGTACTTCCCGTACGAGCGGCAGGAGGGGTTCGCGCGGCTCAACGGGGGCCTCGTCGGCGGATCATGACGAGCGTGCGGGTCGCGGTGCCCGCGGATTCCGCCGGCCCCGTTGAAGATCCGCGGGGGGCGTCAGGCACTCGGGTCGTCGGGCCCTTCCGGCCGGAAGTCGTAGGGGGCCGGTAGGGGGTGCAGTTCCCGGGCCCGCGCCCGTACCGCCTCCGTGACGGGGGCGTCGCCCGCGACGAGGCGTTCCGCGACGGCGAACCACGTCTCGTCCAGGGTGCGCTCGAACTCGGTGACGTCCGCCACCTCGAAGCCCTCGTCGAAGACCGCCCGCGCCCCCGCCGCGTCGCCCCGGGCGAGCAGTACGCGCGCGTGCAGCAGCCGGAACCGGCCCCGGCGCAGGGCGGCGGGAGGCAGGGCGGCCGCCGCCTCGGCCGCGCGGCCGGCATCCAGCAGGGCGGGGACCGCCTCGCGGGCCAGGGCCGTGTGGACCGGGCGGGAGGCTCCCTCGGTGCGTGCGGCGGCGACGGCCTCCGCGTAACGGTCGGCGGCGCGCGCGGGGTGGTCGTCCACGCGGTCGGCGACGGCCAGGGCGCGCAGGGCCGGCCAGGTGAGCCCGAGCCGCAGGGCGCACTCCCAACTGCGTACGGCCTGGGAGCGATCGCCCGCGTGCCACTGGGCCACGCCCAGGTGGTACGCGGCGTGCGGGCCGGGCTCGGCCGCCTCCAGCAGCTCGCGCCAGGGCGGCGCGACCAGTGAGGGCCCCGGCTCGCCGCCCGGAGGCTCCGGCAGGACGCCCGTACGCAGCAGCTCCAGCCACGGCCGCTGCTCCTCGCCCGGCGTGGCCGCCGCGAACGGCGTGCCGGGCAGGTCGAGGCCGGCGCGCGCGACCTCCAGGGCGCCCCAGCCGGAGCCGGTGGCCAGGGTCTCCTTCGGGTCGTGATCGGCGTACGGGCGCCAGGCCGCGAACGCCGCGTCCACGGCGGCACGCGGCAACACCGCCTCCAGCCGGCCCTCGGCCTCGGCGCGGGCGGCCGCCCAGTCGGCGCCGTGCACCGCCGCCGGGTCGGCCGCCAGCGGCCCGTACGCCTCCAGCCAGGCCAGCTCCCCGCCCGCCTCCAGCGGGACCTGCTCCAGCTGGGTGCGGGTGAGCCCGGCCTGGATCTCCAGGTAGCCGCCCGTACCCGGCTCGGTGAGCCACCGCTGCCAGCGGCGCCCGCCCCGGCCCGCACCCCAGACGAACAGCTTGCGGCCGCGCAGCGCGTCGGTCGACGTCTGCACCAGGCCCCGGCCGTCGCCCTCCAGCGCGGCGATCCAGCGCCGGGCCCCGTCCGGCAGGTCGTAGAAGTAGTCGGCGTGCCGCTCGCCGTGCAGCGGATACGTACGGTCCACGCCGTCCGCCACCGGGACCGCGACCCGGCGCAGGGCGCCGTCGTACCCGGAGTGGAAGGCGCTCTCCGCCGGGGTGAGGATCCGGGTGCCGGCGGACTCCGGTACGGCCGTGTTCGACCACCAGAAGGCCGGGACCGGACGGTGGTGCGGATTGCGCACGCGCACGCCCACGAAGAGGAAGTCCGAGTCCTCCGGCAGCCACAGATCGATCGAACGGCAGGTCGCGCAGCCGCTCCCACTCCCACAGCCGCAGCATCGCGCCCCCGTCCGGCGCCGGGACGCGGGCGGCGTGCAGCGGTGCCACGGCCAGCGGGCCGTGGCCGGGCGCGCCGGTGTTCCACTCGACGCCGCCGGAGAACCACGCGCCGTTGAGCGCGAAACCGGCGGGCTGGACCACGGGGTTGGTGTAGAGCAGCGGCCGGCCGGACGGCTTGTGCTCCAGGGCGTACAACCGGCCGCCGAGCCCCGGCAGGACGGTGGCGCGCAGCCGGTCGTTCTCCAGAACGACCGCGTCCACGTCGGTGGGCGTGCGCTCGCGCGCGTAGTCGTCGCGCCGGCGCACGGGCAGCACGGTGCGCGGCAGCGGAACGCGCAGCTGCCGCGCCATGTCCTCGGGGACGTCCGTCAGCCGGCGCAGGTCCACCGGTCCGGCGCGGCCGGCGGGGCCGAGGGCGGGCAGGGGGTCCTCCGGCCCAAGGGACGCGACGGGCAGGGACAGGACGGCGCGGCGGATCGTCGTGCCCACGGCAACCTCAACTCCTCACGGTGCGGCCGGCCGGCTCCACGCCGGCGCGTCGGTGCCCCAGCGCCCCGCGAGCCGCGTCCAGCCGCGCGGGCCGCCGTCGAAGCACACGGGCGACACCGCGTGCCGGACGCGCCCGAGCGGACCGTCCGCCTCCGTCAGCCACGGCTCGGGCGCGTACGGCTGCGCGTACGGCTCGTCGTGCTCCGCCGGGCCGGAGGACGCGCCGCGGGGATCGCCTTCGCTGTCCCTGCCCGTCGCGCCGGTCAGCCATGCCGCCGTCTGCGCGAGGGCGAGCCGCGCCAGATGCGTGCCACCGCCGGCGTGCTGCTCGCTGACGGCCCGCAGCACCGCCGCCGCGGTCAGGTACCCGGTGCCGTGGTCCAGCGCCTGCGCGGGCAGCACCCCCGGCTGCCCGTCCGCACCGGCCTCCGCCGCCGCGATGCCGCAGGCCACCTGCACCAGCGAGTCGAACCCCCGGCGCCCGCCCCACGGCCCGTACGCGCCCCAGGCGCTCAACTGCGCGACGACCAGCCCCGGACGGCGCTCGGCCAATGCGAGCGGTTCCAGCCCGTAACGGTCCAGCGCGCCCGGCCGGTAGCCGCTGACCACGACGTCGGCGCCCGACAACAGCTCCTCGAAGACGGCCCGGTCGGCGCGCCGCGCGAGATCGAGCACCGCCGAGCGCTTGCCCAGACCGGTGTCGTGATGGGCGTCCTGACTCTCCGGCAGGTGCGGGGAGTCGATCCGCAGCACGTCCGCGCCCAGCAGCGCGAGGGTGCGGGTGGCGACGGGCCCGGCGATGACGCGGGTCAGGTCCAGGACCCGCAGACCGTGCGCCGGCAGCCCGGGCGGCCCCGCCGCCGGCCGGCGCACCGGGCCGTCCGCGATCCGCTCCAGGCTCAGCAGCGGCCGCCCGGCCACGGCCGCGCCCTGCGGATGCGCGGCCCACTCCCGGGGGGTACGGACGGCGACGGCGAGCCCGCCGGCCGCGTACACGCTCTCCTCGACCTCGGCCGCGGGTCGCTCCGCGAGTTCGGCGGCCACCCGCGCCGGGTCGCTGTCGTCGGCGAG
>NZ_JBFAPH010000380.1:0-5765 GCF_040675635.1 Streptomyces sp. NPDC049577 | reverse complement strand
GATCTGCCCGGCAGCACCCCGCCCCCGGCATCCCCGCCCCCGGCGTCCGCGCCCCAGGTGCACGCCGCACCCACCCTCGCCGCGCCGATCGCGCCGCCCGGTTACTTCTCCGGCGGCCACACCCCGCCCGGTGGCGTGCTCCCGCACCCGCCGGGCCCGCCCGGCGTGCCGGGCCGGCACGGCCCGTACGGCCAGCAGCCGGCCGCACCCGCCCAGCCCCCCTTCCCCGCCCAGCAGGCACCGCAGGCACCGCAGCCCTACGGCCAGCCGGCTCACTCCGGGCAGCCCCACCCGGCCGCCCCGCCCGCCCCCTACGGTCACGCCGCCCCCGCCGCCCCGGCGCCCGGCACGGCCGCCCCCGGCGTGCGCGCGGGCTTCGAGAAGTACCGCGAGGCGCCCAACGGACAGCGCTGGACGCAGCAGAACGCCAAGCTCATCCGCGTCGACCTCGGCGCCGACCCGCAGCCCGTGCTCGCCCGGCAGGGCAGCATGGTGCTCTACCAGGGAAAGGTCGATTTCGGCTACAAGGGCGCCGGCGTCATGGGCCGCCTCGTCGGCAACGCCACGGGGCAGGAGATGCAGCTGATGCGCTGCACCGGCCGCGGGCAGGTCTTCCTCGCCGAGAACTCCGCGCACCTGCACCCCATCCAGCTCGACGGCGACGCCATCTGCGTCTCCGCCGAGGCCGTGCTCGCCTTCGACGAGTCGCTCCACCACGAGGTCCGCCGCATCGAGGGCCACGGCATCCCCGGCGGGGCGCTGTTCACCATGCAGTTCCACGGCACCGGCACCGTCGTCGTCAAGACCCACGGCACCCCCGTCGTGCTGCCCGTCACCCCGACCACCTACGCCGACTGCAACGCCGTCGTCGCGTGGTCGGCCGGCGCCCAGGTGATCATCTCCAGCCAGGTGCGGCTGCGCCGCCAGGCCTACCCGGGCCACAGCGGAGAGACCGTGAACCTCCAGTTCCGCGGCGCTCCCGGCAACTTCATCGTCGTCCAGCCCTACGAGGTCTGAGGGAGCCCGTCATGGACCAGCAGCTGATCACGGGCCACGCCCCGACCCCGCCCGCCGCCCGCATGGAGAACCACGGCAGCAGCATGCTCAAGGTCGCCATGCAGAGCGGCCACGACCTGCTCGCCCGCACGGGCTCGATGGTCGCCTACGAGGGCTTCGTCCAGTACGAGCCCAACCCGCCGGCCGTCCGCCAGCTGGCCTCCCAGTGGATCACCGGTGAGGGCGTCCCGCTCATGAAGTGCAGCGGCGACGGTCTGCTCTACCTCGCCGACTACGGCGCCGACGTCGTCTGCCTGAACCTGGGCGGCGACTCCATCTCCGTCAACGGCACCAACCTCCTTGCCTTCGACGCCCACCTCCAGTGGGGCGTCGAGCGCGTCAAGGGCATGGCCAAGTTCGCCGGACAGGGCCTGTTCAACGTCGGCATCAGCGGCACCGGCTGGGTCGCGCTCACCTCGCGCGGCACCCCGATCGTCGTCGACTGCGGCGGCGGCGAGGACGAGACCTACGTCGACCCGGACGCGCTCGTCGCCTGGTCGACGAACCTGCGGATGAAGGGGAAGCGCAGCTTCACGGCTTCCTCGCTGATCGGCCGCGGCAGCGGCGAGGCGTACCAACTGGGCTTCTCCGGCCAGGGCTTCGTGGTCGTCCAGCCCAGCGAGGACAGCACCGACCGGCTCCGGGCCCGGGGCTGAGGGAGAGCGAACAGACATGCAGAGCCCGCTTTTCGGCTACACCGAGGCCCAGACGCAGGACCGCTACGCCCTGCAGAACCCCCACATGCTGCGCGTCGCCCTGACCGGCCACGACGACGTCCTCGCCCGCAAGGGCTCGATGGTGGCCTACCAGGGCATGATCGAGTTCGACGGTGAGTACCGGACGCACGGCCAGGCGTACGCGCAGGCGTACACCGGCGAGGGCCTGGACCTGATGCGCTGCTCCGGGCAGGGCACGGTCTACCTGGCCAATCTGGCGCAGCACGTCCATGTGGTCGACGTCGACCACGACGGGCTGACCGTGGACAGCGCGTACGTGCTGGCCCTGGACTCCGCCCTGCACTGGGAGCCGGTCGCGGTGGACAGCCAGTCCGCGATCTCCAGCACCGGCTCGTACAGCCTGCGGATCTCCGGCCGCGGCAAGGTCGCCCTGATGACCTCCGGCCAGCCCCTGATGCTCCAGGTGACGCCGGAGAAGTACGCCTACGCCGACGCGGACGCGGTCGTCGCCTGGTCGTCGTCGCTGCGCGTCCAGATGCAGGCCCAGACGTCGTCGTCGAGCGTCTGGCGGCGGCGCGGCAACACGGGCGAGGGCTGGGAGCTCAGCTTCGCCGGCAACGGTTACGTGCTCGTGCAGCCCAGCGAGATGCTGCCGCCGCAGGGCGCGCAGATCGGCCAGGGGCTGATGGCCCAGTACGGCCTGGGTGCGCAGGGCGCGCACGGACAGAACCAGGGCAACATCTGGACGAACTGAGACGTGCCCCCGGAGGGGCAGCGGTAAGGGGCGGTCGCCCGAGCGACCGCCCCTTACCCACGCGCTCTCAGCCCAGACGGGCCAGCGTGCCCTTCAGCAGCTCCGCGACGGAGCCGTCCGCGACCTCGGCGGCCTCCTCGTAGGAGAACCAGCGCAGGTCCAGCGACTCGTCGCTGATGGCCTCCACCACGTCCGCCGGGGCCAGCGCGGCGTACTGCACGTCCAGGTGCCAGTGGCAGGGGGAGGGGATCGGGTGCCGGTCCAGACGGACCGGGCCGCCCGGCAGCAGGGTCAGACCCGCGATGCCGGACTCCTCCGTGGCCTCCCGGAGCGCCGCCGCCGTGAGCGTGGCGTCCTGGGGCTCGCAGTGGCCGCCCATCTGCAGCCACATCCGCAGCTTGCGGTGCAGGGTGAGCAGCACCCGGCCGCCCGCGGGGTCGATCACCAGCGCGCTCGCCGTGAGATGCCCGGCGCCGCACGCCTTCCACATGCCGTCCGGGTGCTCGGCGAGGTGCCGCAGATACAGCTCGCGCAGCTCTTCCTGCTCGCCGCGTGCCTCGTACCCCTTGAGGACGAGGACGGCGTCCTCATGCAGGCTCACTCCGCGGCGCCCTTGCCGTCGCCCTCACCGGTCTCGCCCGGCTTGCCGGAGCCGCCCTTGTCCTCGCCCTGGTCCTCGGCCTTGTCTGTGGCCTTGTCCTCGCCCTTGTGCCCCTTGGCCGCCTCGCCGAGCATCCGGTCGAGCTCGGAGAAGTCCAGGTGCTCGCGGTGGACGAAGCCGTCCGGGTCGTCGAGGTCGGCGGCCGTCGGCAGCATGTCCGGGTGCTGCCAGAGGGCGTCACGGCCCTCCGCGCCGCGGGCGTCCGTGAGCGAGGCCCACAGCCGGGAGGCGTCCCGCAGCCGGCGCGGGCGCAGCTCCAGGCCGATCAGCGTCGCGAAGGTCTGCTCGGCGGGCCCGCCGGAGGCGCGGCGGCGGCGCAGCGTCTCGCGCAGGGCGTCCGCCGACGGCAGGTGCGGCGCGGCGGCGGCGTGCACCACGGCGTCCACCCAGCCCTCGACCAGGGCCAGGGCCGTCTCCAGACGGGCCAGGGCGGCCTTCTGCTCGGGGGTGTCCTCCGGCTGGAACATGCCCTGCTGGAGCGCCTCCTGGAGCTGCTCCGGATGCGTGGGGTCGAGCTGGCCGACCACGTCCTCCAGCTTGGCGGTGTCGACCTTGATGCCCCGGGCGTAGCCCTCGACGGCGCCGAAGAGGTGCGAGCGCAGCCACGGGACGTGCGCGAAGAGCCGCTGGTGGGCCGCCTCGCGCAGCGCCAGGTAGAGCCGGACCTGGTCCTCGGGGACGCCGAGGCCGGAGCCGAGCGCGGCGATGTTCGCCGGCAGCAGCGCGGCCTTCCCCGCCGGGCCGAGCGGCAGCCCGATGTCGGTCGAGCCGACGACCTCACCGGCCAGCACGCCCACGGCCTGCCCGATCTGGGTGCCGAACATGGCGCCGCCCATGCTGCGCATCATGCCGAGCAGCGGGCCCGCCATGGCCTGCATCTCCTCGGGCAGCACACCGCCCATGGCCGCCCCGACGCGCTCCGCGACCGGGTCCACCAGGTCCTTCCACACGGGCAGGGTCGCCTCGACCCACTCCGCGCGGCTCCAGGCGACCGCCGTGCTCGAACCGGACGGCAGCGACGTCACGCCGTCGAGCCACAGGTCCGCCAGGCGCACGGCCTCCTGGACCGCGGCCCGCTCGCCCGCCGTGACGCTGGCGTCCTTGGTGCCGTCCGCGGTGCCCTGGGCGACGGTCTTGCGGGCGATGTCCTTGGCCATGTCCCAGTTCACCGGGCCGCCCTCGTAGGAGAGCATCTGCCCGAGCTGCTGGAAGGCGGCACCCAGGTCGCCCGGGTTCAGCGAACCGAACATCGCGGCGAACGGGTTCTCCGCGCCGTCGCCGGCCCCGCCGAACCCGAAGGGATTGGCCGGACCCCGGTCGCCACCCTGACCACCGCCCTTCTTCTTGCCGTCGTCGCCGTCTCCCGGCTCCTCCGGCGGAAGACCGAATCCGAATGGGGTGTCACTCACGGGTTTCCTCGGCTCGTAGGGCCGCCGGCGTCCGGCCGGCGGCGAATGCCCGACAACACCACCCAGCGTAGACACCTCGCCGGTATCGGGGCTTGGTGCCCGGCGGCCCGGGGCCTGCGGCAGGATGGACGTCACCTGGTACGTACGCGTCATGACACAGGTGATGGCACATACGTACTGAAGACAACCGCTGGAGACGCCCGGTGAGTTCCCCCGACCGAGAAGTTCGCGCAGCGCGAAACGGTTCCGCGCGAGAGATCACGAGCCCGCACGGCCGACGGCCCGTCGTCGCGGTGACCGGTGCCGCACGCGGCGTCGGCGCGCTGCTCACGCGGCGGCTCGCCGCGTCCGAGGAGATCAAGCACGTCATCGCCATCGACGAGCGCCGCGGCGACGTGACCGAGGCGCAGTGGCACGTGCTGGACGTGCGGGACCCGGTGATCGCGGAGAAGCTGCGGGGCGCCGACGTCGTCGTCCACCTCGCCCTCGACCTCGACCTGGAGACCGACGCCGCCGCCCGCACCGCCTACAACGTGCGCGGCACCCAGACCGTGCTGACGGCCGCCGCGGCCGCCGGCGTGCACCGGGTGGTGCTGTGCACCTCGGCGATGGTCTACGGGGCGCGGCCGGACAACGACGTGCCGCTCGCCGAGGACGCGGAGCTGCGTGCCACCGCGGAGGCCACCGGGGTCGGCGACCTGCTGGAGATAGAGCGGCTGGCCAGGCGCGCGCCCAAGGCGCACCCCGGCCTGAACGTGACCGTGCTGCGGCCCGCCGTCCTCGTGGGCGGCACCGACACGGCCCTGACCCGCTATTTCGAGTCGCCCCGCCTGCTGGTGGTGGCGGGATCCCGGCCCACCTGGCAGTTCTGCCACGTGGACGACCTGGTGAGTGCCCTGGAGTTCGCCGCCCTGGAGAAGGCCGAGGGCGAGCTGGCCGTGGGCTGTGACGGCTGGCTGGAGCAGGAGGAGATCGAGGAGCTCAGCGGCATCCGGCGCATGGAGCTGCCCTCCGCCGTGGCGCTCGGCGCCGCCTCCCGGCTGCACCGGCTGGGGCTGACGCCGTCGCCGGCCGGCGACCTCGAGTACACGATGCACCCGTGGGTGGTCAGCGGACACCGGCTGCACGACGCCGGCTGGCGGCCCCGGTGGACGAACGAGGAGGTCCTCGCCGAGCTGCTGGAGGAGGTGGCCGGCCGGCACACGGTC
>NZ_JBFAPH010000379.1:0-5766 GCF_040675635.1 Streptomyces sp. NPDC049577 | reverse complement strand
CGTGCGGTGAACAGGGCGGCGAACATGACGGGCTCCCCCGGGCTGGTGCGGACGCGGTGTTCAGGCGTCGCCCGACGGTGCGAACCGGCGGGTGAGCGCGGCGACGGGAAGGATGAGGAGGCTGAACACCAGCCCCACCACGGCGACTTTCGGGCCCCACTGGATGCCGCCCCACACCAGCAGCACGGTGTTGAAGACGGCCAGCGCGACCGCCAGCACCGTCAGGGCGGTTCGCCGTCCGGCGGAGGCGGTGGCCGCCGGATCGCGGCGCAGGCCGAGGTGGGCGAGCGGCAGCAGCACGAAGACGATGAGGTAGCCGAAGTTCGAGGAGGCGACCTCCTCCAGCACCCGGGTGCCGAAGACGGCGAGGAGCACGCCGATGACGACGGCGTCGCACGCCAGCGACCCCGTGGGCACGCCGCGCCGGCTGACGTGCGCGAACGGCCGCGGAAGGTAGCCGTCCAGGGCGATCTGGTAGACGGTGCGCGAGGAGCTGACGACCGCCGACTGGGCGGTCAGCACCAGGCACGCCGCGAGCAGCACGGCGACGACGTCCTTGCCCGCCGAGCCGAACAGGATCCCGGCGGCCGGGAGGAACACCGTCGTCGGCTCCTCCGTGAGCCCCTCGGCGCCGACCACGGCGACCAGCACCAGCGGTACGAGCGTGTAGGCGGCGAGGCAGGTCAGGGCGGAGATCGCCATGACCTTCGGCAGGTGCCGGCGGATGTCGCGGATCTCCGCGCACAGGGTGGAGGCGAGTTCCGCGCCGTACGCCGAACAGGAGGCGACGAACATCCACTTCACCAGCAGCGCGATCACCCCGAGCGCGCCGTCGGGGGCGTCGTGGGGGAGGGCGAGCGGGAAGAGGTTCCCGCCGTGGAAGCGCTCCGGGCGCACGGCCGGGCCGAGCAGCACGGCGATCAGCGGGACCAGGGCCACCAGCGCCAGCACGGCGTTGACCTGGCTGCTGCGGCGCAGCCCCGCGAGATTGAGGGCGTAGAGGACCAGGCCCATGCCGATCGCGAGGGTGAGCCTGTCGACGCCGGGCCAGAAGGCGGCCTTCAGATAGCCGGCGGCGAGGATGAGCATGACGGGCACGGCCGGCACCCAGGCGAACCAGTACGACCAGGACGAGAGGGCGCCCAGCGCGGCGGAACCGCGTGGCAGGGCGCGGTAGGCGAACTGGGCGGTCCCGCCCGCGCGGTCGGGGTGGCGGACGGCGAGGTCACCGATCAGGACGCACTGCAGCGCGCCGACGGCCGCGGTCGCGATCCACACCCAGGGGGAGACGTTGCCGAGTTCGCCGGCCATGGCGCCCAGCGAGACCGTGACGGACAGGGCGCCGCCGAAGGCGACGGGTATCGCGGACCACCAGGAAACCGTGCGGGGCAGCCGGCTGCTGGAGGGGAACGGCCCGGACGGTCCGGCCGGCAGGGGGCCGGGACATCGGCCGGCGGGGCCCGCGGAGGGGCCGCTGGACGCACCGTGCATGGGACATTCCCCCGTTGTTCGGAAGGGCCCCCTTCGTGGGAGGGCCGACCGGCCGGGTGCGGGTGGCGTTGGACGCTAGCACCGTTTTCAGCCGCTGACTTGACGTGTTTCCGGCCAATCTGCTTTCCGTGATCCCACGCGGAACCCCGTCCCCGGGAATCACCGGCTCCGAATTCCGCCCGGCATTTCGCAGGGAAATACCCACGACCCGGGAGCTTGACCTTGGAGTGGGGTGCAAGGTTTAGCGTCGGGCCCATGGAACCGGCAATCCGTTCGGACCGCGGGCTGACCGTGACCGGCCTCGCCCGTGAAGTCGGGGTCAGCGCGCACGCCGTCCGCTACTACGAGCGCGAGGGGCTGCTGCTGCCGCCGGAGCGCTCGGCGGCCGGCTACCGCCGCTACGGCCCCGACGCGGTGGAACGGCTGCGCTTCATCCAGGGCGCCCAGTGCCTGGGACTGAAGCTGCGGGAGATCCGGGACCTGCTGGCGGTGCGCGACGCCGGCGCCTGCCCGTGCGGCTCGGCCGGTGATCTGCTGCGCCGGCGCATGGGCGAGATCGACCAGGAGATCGCCCGGCTGGTGCGTCTGCGGGCCCAGCTCGGCGACATGGTCGCCGGACTGCCCAGCACCGACTGCCGGGGCCCTGCCCCGGGAGTGGGCTGGATGCCCGCCGCCCGCCGCGCCGCGCGGAGCTGAGACGGCCCGCACCGGAGCGCACCACCACACCACCGTCCATCGCACCAACGGGGAGACCACCATGGCGAGCAAGGCACTCGAGGTCGTCAGAACCGTCTACAACGCGACCTGGGGAAAGTACGTATTCGCCGGCATGTACGACCGGTTCCTGAACAAGTTCGAGCAGGCCGGATTATCGGAGAAGCGAGCCGAAATGCTGGCCCCCGCCCACGGACGCACCCTTGAACTCGGCGCCGGCACGGGCCTCAATCTGCCCCACTATCCGCCCGCCGTCACCGAGATGGTCATCACCGAGCCCTATCCGCCCATGGTCGCCAAGCTCGCCCGGAAGGTCGGGGAACTCGGCCTCGTCCAGAACGTCCAGCTCACTGTCGCCCCGGCCGAGAAGGTCCCGTTCCCCGACAACTCCTTCGACACCGTCGTCGCGGCGATGATCCTCTGTACCGTCAAGGACCCCACCGTGGTGCTCGCCGAGATCGAGCGGGTCCTCAAACCGGGCGGCCAATATCTCTTCCTGGAACATGTCCGCAATCCCGATCCGAAGATCGCCCGCAAACAGGACTTCATCCAGCCCGGCTGGTTCCTCTTCGGCAACGAATGCCACTGCAACCGGCCCACCGTCGAGACGCTCCAGGCCTCCGGCCTGAAGGTCGAGGAACTCAAGCGCGACAAGATCCCAGCCGCCGCCCAGTGGATCGAAGCGATGATCATCGGCCGCGCCGTCGCCGTCAAACCCGCCCTGGCCACCGTCTGAGCCACCGCCCGAGCCACCCACACCGATCCGGCCGCAGGCCGGGATTGCGCAGGCAGCACCCATGACCGTCAGCACCGGGACGGCGTCGAAGGGCTTCGACGCCGCCGCCTTACGGGCCGACTTCCCGACCCTGAAGGACGAGGAGATCTACCTCGACTCCGTCGCCTCCTCCCTCACCCCGCGCACCGTGGTCGAGGCGATGAACGAGTTCTACTTCACCTTCCGCGCCAATGTGCACCGCGGCGTCTACGACGCCTCCCTGGAGGCGTCCGAGCACTACGAGCAGGCGCAGGCCGCGATCGCCGCCTTCATCGGCGCCGGCCCGGAGGAACTCGTCCTCACCCTCAACACCACCGCCGCCATCAACCTGATCGCCCTCTCCCTGGACTTCTCCCCGGGCGACGAGATCGTGCTCTCCACCCTGGAGCACACCTCGAACATGATCCCCTGGTCCCGCCTCGCCGCCCGCCACGGCCTGCGGCTGCGCTGGTACCACCCCGGCGTCCAGGGCGTCTTCGACGTCGAGGAGTTCGCCCCGCTGATCAACGAACGCACCCGGCTCGTCACCCTCACCCACGTCTCCAACGTGCTGGGCACCGTCGTCCCCGTCCACGACGTCGCCCGGCTCTGCCGCGCCGCCGGTGTGCCCTTCCTGGTCGACGCCGCCCAGGCCGTCCCGCACATGCCCGTCGACGTGCGGGCCATCGGCTGCGACTTCCTCGCCTTCTCCGGACACAAGATGCTCGGCCCCACCGGCATCGGCGGCCTCTACATCCGCCGGGAGTGGGCCGAACGCCTCACCCCGGCCGTCCTGGGCGGCGGCAGCATCGACACCACCGGCCGGTGCGGCTGCCCCTCGCTGGAGGAGTGCACCATCGACTACGCGGTCTTCAGCGACCTGCCCCACAAGTGGCAGGCCGGCACCCCGCCCATCGCCGAGGCCCTCGGCCTCGCCGAGGCCGCCCGCTACCTCACCGCCCTGGGCCCCGCCGCCGTCGCCGCCCACGACCGGGAGCTGATGGCGCTGGCCCTCGACGGACTCTCGCGGATCCCCGGGGTCAGGGTCTACGGCCCCGGCAAGGCCGAACAGATGTCGTCGATCCTCTCCTTCAACGTCGGCGACCACTCGCCGCACGACGTCGGGCAACTGCTCGACTCCCACCACCGGATCGGCGTCCGCTCCGGACAACACTGCGCCCTCTCCTACTTCAAGGACGCCCCGGAGATCGAACAGCCCGGCAGCGTCCGCGCCTCCTTCTACCTCTACAACACGGCCGAGGAGGTGCACCGGTTCGTGGCGGCCGTCGAGGACGTCTCACGCCGCCTCCTGTAGCACGACCTCGAACAGACGGGGGGAAGACCGACCATGTCACAGCGCCCGCGCCCCGAAGCCTCCGACGACGGCCCCGCACCCGAACCCGGCCCCGCCTCCACCGACAGCCCCCGTCCCACCGGCCCCCGGCTCTTCCCCTCGTCGAGCAGCCTGCCGCGGATCGTCTCCTGGCGCTCCGCCGTGCTGGTCGCCCTCGGCGGGGCCGTCCTGGTCACCGTCTCCCTCGGCCCCATGGCCACCGAACTCGGCAACGTCTCGGTCCTGGTGTGGATCGTGGCGGCCGCGGTCGGCGCCGCGCAGTGCCTGCTCCTGGCCGAACTCGCCTCCCGCTTCTCCTCCCGGGCGGGCGGCACCGCCCAGTTCGCCCACCGCGCCCTGCGCCGCGGCTCGCCCTCGCTCGGCGCGCTGTCGTCCTGGTCGTACTGGTTCGCCTGGACCCCCGGCATCGCCGTCAACCTGATCCTGGCCGCCACCTATCTGCGGGAGGTGCTCTTCCCCCACGTCCCCGTCATACCCCTGGCCATCGCCATCGGGGTGGTGCTCTACATCGTCAACTCCTACGGACTGAGGCTGAGCATGCGGCTCAACGCCCTGCTGGCCGTGGTCACCGTGATACCCCTGCTCGCGATAGCCGCCGGGCCGCTGATCAAGCCCTCGGCCTTCCACGTGGGCCATCTGCTGCCCCTGCGGCTGCCGGACACCGCGCCCGGCGGCGGCTGGGCGCTCACGGCCCTGATCGCCAAGTGGTTCTTCGTGGCCGCCTGGGTCGCCTACGGCGCCGAAATGGCCTCGACCGTCTGCGCCGAGATGCGCGACTGCGCCGGCCGCATGCCCCGCGCCATGGCGCTCGCCGCCGGCGCCTGCCTGGCCGCCTTCGGCCTGCTGCCCATCGTGCTGCTCGGCCTGATCGGCACCGAGGGACTCGGCGACGACCCCGTCACCGGCTTCGTCCCGGCCGCCGAGGTGCTCTTCGGCTCCGCCGGGAAGACCGTCATCGGACTCGTCCTGGCCGCTGCCCTCGTCCTCGGCGCGCAGGCGTTCATCTTCACCTCCTCGCGCACCGTCTACCAGATCTCCCGCGACGGCCATCTGCCGTCCCTCTTCGCCCGGGTCAACAAGCGCGGCGTGCCGGTGGGCTCCATGGTCTGGGACGCCACCGTCATCGCCCTGATGCTGGCCGTCTTCGGCACCCGGGTCGTCGAGGTCGTCGCCGCCGCCAACGTCGGCTACCTCATCGTCTTCATCCTCATGCCCATGGCCTACCTGGTCCTGCGCCGCACCCCCGGCGGCGACCCCGGCGGGCTGCGCCTGCCCCGCCCCGCCGCCGGCCTCGCGCTCGCCCTGGCCGTGCTCAACGCGGCGGCCCTGGTGGTCGGCGGCGCCCAGTGGGGCGTCCGCGTCATGACCATCGGCCTCGGCGTCAGCCTGCTGATCGTCCCCGTCTCGTACCTGACCCGCCGCACCGCCGCCCGCCGCGACCGCGACGGGTCCC
>NZ_JBFAPH010000378.1:0-5783 GCF_040675635.1 Streptomyces sp. NPDC049577 | reverse complement strand
GTCCTGGGTGGTGAAGATCTCGGGGGTGGCGTAATCATAAAAGCCGGGCATCTCCGTGACACCGGTCATGGCCCACAGCTGCTCGGAGCTCTTGTCCGGGTACAGCCGTCCCAGCTGGTCGTGCAGCCCGGTGGCCGCCCCGACGGTGTCGGCGGCCATGTCGTGGGCGGCGCCGTTGTAGTAGTCGAAGGTCATGATGTTGACGACGTCCACACGGGCGCCGTTGGCGACGGCGTTGCGCAGGACGGCCAGACCGCTGTCGGCCAGGCCCCGGGTGGTCGTGGGCAGGGTGTAGGAGAACTGCACGGTGCGGCCCGCGGCCGCGGCCCAGTCCTGAACCTGTCTGATCGCCTTGTTGCGGCGGTCGACGCCCGCGTCGTTCGTCAGGGAGTTGTCCTCGATGTCGAGGTCGAGCCTGGTCACTCCGTAGGTCGTGATCACGTTCTCGTAGGCGGCGGCGATCCTGCCGACGTCGGTGCAGCTGTCGGCGAGCTCGGTGCCGCCGTTGTCCGCGGCGTAACCGCCGAAGGAGGGGATGACGTCGCCGCCGGCCGCGCGGATCGTCGCGATGTCCGGGCCGAAGACGGACTGCGCCACGGGCTTCGCGGTGTCCCCGTTCCAGTACGGGGTACAGGACCCCTTCGCCTCGGTCTGCAGGAACGCCATCGTCAGATGCTTGGCGCCGGACTGCGCGGAGAGCGCCGCGGGGCTGTCGGAGCTGTACGTCTCGAAGTACGGCGCGAAGACATGGGCGGGAAGCGGGGCGGGGGCGGCGGCAGGAGGCGCGGCGGCGGGGGGTGCGGCGTGGGCCGCCCCGGCGCCCAGGGCCGGTGCCGCGGCGATGGCCAGCGCGGTCAGAGGCGCGAGGAGACGGGCTCCGGCGCGTAAGGATATGAGTGGTTTCACGGATGCTCCCGGTGGCTGTGATGCGCACGCGGTGGATGTGCGCGAGGTGGGGGCCGTTGCGCGGGAACATCGTTGGACTGGACCAGTGGTGCGTCAAGGGTCGTGACGCGAACCGGCGCGAGGAATACGGTCGTTCGGGGCCCGCCGCGGGGCCTTCACTCGTTCGAGCCGCGACGCCGGGCGAACGGGTGACGGGCCCTGACCGGGGCGCACCGGCTGATAGCGTGCGGGGCGCGGCGGGAACCGCGGCCGTCGGCCCGCTCGGATCGCGCCCCCACAGACCGCGCCCGGGCGGGCCCCGCCCCGATGGGGGCGAGCGCGGCGTGAGCCGTGTCACCCGGCGGCCGAATCCGCTCCGGGGTCGTATACCCTCTGGGGTGTGAACATGCTCGTCAAGCGCCGCCACGTGGACTTCGTCCGCGTCACGAGCATGTCCTGTCGCCGTCACGGCTGACCCTTCCGCCCTGCCCCGCCGGCCCCTCGTTCCGGGCCGCCACGTAGCGCCTCCGCGGATTCCCCGCGGTCCTCACTCCGGGTCTTCTCCGCAGTTCTTCGTCGTTCCGCGTTGTTCTGCGTCGTTCTTCGTAGTTCTTTCTGCCAGTTTTCTCGAGCCGCCTACCGGCCCCGCCCTGCTCGCATACCCTGCGGCACCGTAGCGGGCCACCCGGCCACCCCGGGTGATCGCCGGACCCTCACAGCCCAGGGACACCTCATGATCAAAGAGCTTCCCGTTCTGGACCTCTCCGCCGCCACCGCGGGCCCGGAGGACCGTGCCCGATTCCGGGACGCGCTGCACAGCGCCGCCCGGGACGTGGGCTTCTTCCACCTCACCGGCCACGGCATCACGCCGGAGGAGACCGCCGGCCTGATGCGCGACCTCCGCGCCTTCTTCGCCCTCCCCGAAGCGGACCGCCTCGCCGTCAGCAACCTCAACTCCCCCCACTTCCGCGGCTACACGCGCATCGGTGACGAGCGCACCGGCGGCAGCCGCGACTGGCGGGACCAGCTGGACATCGGCGCCGAACGCGCTCCCCGGATCCCCGCCGCGGACGAGCCCGGCTACTGGTGGCTGGAAGGCCCGAACCAGTGGCCCGACGCCCTCCCCGAGCTGCGTACGACCGCCCTGCGCTGGATCGACCGGCTCAGCTCGGTCGCCGAGCGGCTGCTGCACGAGCTGCTCGCCGCGATAGGCGCCCCGCCGGACTTCTACGACGAGGCGTTCGCCGACCGCCCCCATCTGCACCTCAAGCTCGTGCGCTACCCCGGCAGCGCCCCCGACGGCGCGGCCCAGGGCGTCGGCGCGCACAAGGACTACGGCTTCCTCACCCTGCTGCTCCAGGACGAGGTCGGCGGCCTGCAGGTCGAGATGCCCGACGGCACCTTCATCGATGTGCCGCCGCTGCCCGGCGCCTTCGTGATCAACCTCGGCGAGCTGCTGGAAGTCGCCACCAACGGCTACCTCAAGGCCACCAACCACCGCGTGGTCAGCCCGCCCGGCAACCGCGAGCGCTTCTCCGTGCCCTTCTTCTACAACCCCCGCCTCGACGCCCGCATCGAGCCGGTGTCCTTCCCGCACGCCCATCTCGCCCCGGGCGTCACCCAGGACGCGGCCAACCCGCTCTTCGCCGAGTACGGGCGGAACGAGATCAAGGGCTGGCTGCGGGCCCACCCCGCCGTCGCGCGCAAGTACCACCCGGAGCTGCTGGACGCCGGCACGCCCGTCGGCTGACGCGAAGCGCCTCGGCCCGCCGGGCCGCGAGGAGGAGGAAGAGCACGTCCTCCTCCTCGTCCTCCTGCGGCAGCAGCTGCTCCTGAGGAGTGCCCCCGGGGCGGCAGCCGCACGGGCAGGGGCGCCGGATCCGACCCGGCGCCCCGCGGCGGGTCAGTCCCGCGCCCGCTCCACCCGGAACAGGGCCGCGTCCAGCTCCGCCTCCAGCCGGTTCAGGTCGCCCTCGTGGCCGTGCGCGGCGATGTGGCCGTCCGGGCGCACCAGGACGTAGCCGGGCCGCCGGCAGCCGGTGGCGCCTCCCGTGTCCCCGCGGCGCAGCACGACCACGCGCACGGACGGCCGCGCGGCGGCGATGTGCTCCACCTGCCGGGTCCAGGGCACCGCGCCCCGCGTGGGCGGCAGCACGGCGACCGTCCAGCCCAGCGGGTCCGCGTCGGGTCCGCAGATGCCGTACGCCTCGGCCCACTGGCGCGGGAACTGTGCGCCGACCTTCACACCGCCCGGCATCCGCCCCCGCACCCGGCAGCCGGACCAGCCGGACGGCGACTGGGTGGCGCGCCGGGGCGTGTAGGAGATCCGGCGCCCGGCGAGGAGCGAGGCGTAGTACCGGGAGACCACGCCCGTGCGGTCCATCAGGCGGAAGCCCGCGTCGCGCGCCTTGACCATTGCCGGGCCGCCGACCATCCAGGCCCGGGTCTGCAGGTCCGTGTCGCGGATGATGCGGTGCGTCGCCTCGGCGCGCTCCAGGCCGTAACTCAGCAGCAGGGACGCGGGTGCCTCGCCGCGGATGACGGACGCCAGCTTCCAGCCCAGGTTCTGCGCGTCCTGGATGCCGTTGTTCATGCCCTGACCGCCGGCGGGACTGTGCACGTGCGCGGCGTCGCCCATGAGGAAGACCCGGCCGAGCTGGAAGTCCGTGGCCAGTCGCGCGTGCACCCGGAAGATGGTCGTCCAGACCGGTTCGGTGATCCGTACGCCGCGCGGCCCGCGCTCGTCCAGGAGCCTTTGCATCATGGGGACGTCGACCTCCCCGGCTCCCTTCGGCAGCACGGAGAAGAACCGGAAGACGTCGTCCGGCATCGGGATCACCGCCAGGGTGCCGGACTCCCCCTGGTAGTAGAGGATCTCGTCGGACGGCAGGTCGCCCTCGACGCGGGCGTCGATGAGCGCGAACTCCAGGCCGTACGTGGAGCCCTGGAAGCCGATGCCGAGCTGGCCGCGCACCGTGCTGCCCGCCCCGTCGGCGCCGATCACATACGGCGCGCGCAGGCGTTCGAGCGTGCCGTCGCCCAGTTCCAGCACGGCGGTCACCGGGTCGGTGCCCTCGATGCGCCCGGAATGGTCGACGCCCTCCAGAGCGAGCAGTTTGACGCCTCGTTCGACCTTGCCGCCCAGGGCGTGCAGCCGCTCGGTGAGAAGGCGTTCCGTCTCGTACTGCGGCAGGACCCGGGCCGCGTGCTCGGGCGCCATGGGGAAGGAGGCCAGCAGCTTCCGGTCGGAGAAATAGCTGAGGGTGTTGATGCTGATGGAGGCCGCGCGCACACCCTCCTCCAGCCCCTGGTCCGTGAGGATGTCCAGGGCCCTGGGATAGATCGACAGGGCCCGGGGGACGTGCATCGGAGCACTGATCCTGTCGATGACGCGGACGCGGATTCCGCGTCGCAGCAGTTCGCACGCCGCGAGGAGCCCCGTGGGGCCGGCTCCCACGACGAGTACGTCGAAGGCGTCGTCGGGTTTGCCGCTCTTGTCGTCGGATTTCCCGGCGACTTTTCCGGTGACTTTCCCAGAGAGTTTTCGGACGGCTTTTTCGCCACCGTCCTCCAACGAGGGTAATTCAGTCATGTGTACGACCCATCCGCTTGTTGGTTCGACGAAGAATCCCTGTAGGCCGAAAGAGCCTGGGATAAGCGGAATGGTAGCGTCAACAGCCCTTCGGAGAGTACGTCAATCACCCGGAAGTCCGTCACCTCCGGCCGATCCGGCTGTACCGGCCACGGATCGTCGTGGCACCCTCAAAACGCGTCCTCAGCAGAGCGACGCACGCGCGCCGTCGTTTCACGAAAGGCAGCGATCCATGACGCGAACCCCCCGAAGCCCCGTCACCGGCGTCCCGGCGCCGTTACCCACCGAGGAGGCCGGAGACCGGGCGGCGCCGCGACCGGTGCCCGGCATATGGCTGGCGGTGCTGGCCGCGCCCGTCGCCCTGAGCGCCAACGGCCCCGCCCTGATCCTCGGCGACATCGGCGACGGCCTCGACGTCTCGGTGACGACCGTGACCTGGATGGTCACCGCCTTCGGCTGGGCGGTCGCCGTCGGCACCCCGGTGGCGGCCGCGCTGCTGCGCCGCCGCGGCGTTCGCCTCACGCTGGGCCTCAGCACAGCGGCCGTGCTCACCGGCGTCCTGCTCATCGCCCTGGCCTCGTGGTTCCCCCTGGTCCTGGTGGCCCGTGCGGTCCTCGGCCTCGGCGGCGCCGGGCTGGTCACCTCGGCGATGAACCTGGCCGGAACCGTACGCCGCATGGGCTGGATCACCGCCGGCTCGGGCGTATTCGGCGCCGTCGGACCACTGGCCGGAAAGCTGCTCGACGACGGGCTGTCCTGGCGCGTCTCCCTCGGCGTCCAGCTGCTGTGCCTGCTCGCGCTGCCCGTCGTCCTGCGCCGGCTGCCCGAGGAGCTCGCCGGACGGCGCGAGGGCTCCCTCGACGCCCGCGGCGCGGCGCTGCTGTTCGCCCTCGTGACCGCGCTGGTCGGGATGGTCCGCTTCCCCGGCCCGGCGCTCGGCTGCGCGGCCGTCGTGGCCGTCCTGCTCGCCCTGCATGTACGCGCGCGGCCGGACGGTTTCGCGCCCGCGGCACTGGTGCGCTCCCCGGTGTTCCTCGCGGCCGCGGGGCTCGCCTTCGCCCTGTCGACGTCCTACTTCGCGCTGCTGTACTCGGTGCCCCGCGTCCTGGCCGACCGGGTCGACTGGAGCACCCGGGCCATCGGCGTGGGGCAGATGGCGGCGCTGCTCGCCGGCTCCGCGCTGTCGTGGTTCCTGGCGGCCGTCGCGGCCCGGCTGCGCCGGCCGGTCGTCCTGACCGTCCTCCTCGGGCTCGGCGTGCTGGCCCCGGTGGCCGCGGCCCTCACGCCCTGGGCGCCGGTGCTGTTC
>NZ_JBFAPH010000377.1:0-5791 GCF_040675635.1 Streptomyces sp. NPDC049577 | reverse complement strand
GGCGTCGGTGAAGAACAGACACCCGAAGACGGCCGCCTTTGGCAGACCGGCGACGTACTCGTGCTGCGGAAGCCACTCCTTCGGCACACAGACCCCCTGCAGACACGCGCCCCGGCGCGGTCAGCGGCCCTCGCCGGGCGGTGTGCCACAGCTCGCGCCGCCCGGACCGTCGAACTGCACGGAGCTGAAGAAGTCCCGGTAATCGGGAAAGAAGTTGCCCTTGCCGGTCGGCCCCGCGGACGTGACGGCCGTGCAGCCGGTGTACTGGGCACCGGACCACAGATGGATGGTCGAAGAGGTCCGGTTCCAGTCCGATCGCCCTCGGTCGTTCATGCCGAGCGCCGCGAGGTCCGGCGCGTTCCCCCGCAGTTTGATCATGTCGCCGGTGCCGTCGAGGCCCGAGAACATGCAGTAGTAGCCGGCAGGGCAACGGTCGTACCCGTCGGCCGCGTGAACTGCGGAGACCAGCAGTGCGGCCATGGCCACGGCGGCCACCGGAACGAGCAGGGTACGCAAGGCGTTTCTCATGTCCGTCTGCTCCTCGATGGTTCACTCGTCGTGCCAAGGATCGAGTAAGCGGTGCCCCGTGCCAAGGGCTGTGCCCAGCTTCACCCGTGAAGGGGGCGCGCGCCGCATGGGGGAGGAGCACCCGCCCGCGTCACACGCCCACCCGCCTCCTCGCAAGCCGGGCAGGCACGCCCCGCATTGCCGCCCCCGCCCCCGGGTAGGCGAAGACTTGGCATGCCGGGTAGCGAGCGGGGAGGGACCGCCGTGGCACTGAGGAATCGGGCCCCGGAAGACCGCGGGGACGACGGCGCGGAAGCCGACCTGAGGAAGGCCGAGGGCGCCGCCGCGGGCCACTTGGAGGCGGAACGCCTCGCCGGGAAGGAGCCGGAGGACCGATCCGCCGATCAGGGGCCGACCCGGGCGGTGCTCTCGCTCACCGATGCGGAATCCGGTATCGCCACGCTCACCGTGCGGGGAGGCAACGGCATCCCGAAGGGGATCCGCGTCGTCGACGAGTCCGGGACACTGATCGGCGCCTATATCGGCTTGGCCCTGGACGACCTGAGCGTGGCCAAGTCGGCCCGGTCCGCGGTCGCCGGCGCGCTCGCGCGCTCCCTCGACAGCACCGACGAGGAGGACGAGGCCAAGGCGGAATCACCGGCGGGCGTCATCGTCGGCAAGGTCGGGGAGGACGTCCCCGTCAGGCTGACGCCCGAGGAGTTCCGGGATCGCGCCGTCACCCTCTTCGCCGGCGAACTGATCGACCTGTCCCGCGAGATACGGGGTTCGACTCTGCGGGAGCCGGGCGGAGCTGCGGGGGACCGACGTCGGTGAGGGCTCACCGGCCCTGCAGCTTCGCGGCGTTGTCCCCGAAGGCCCACCCTCTCGAACCGTCCCAGTTGATCGACCAGGTCACCAGTCCCTTCAGTCCGCCGGCGCCGGCGTGCCAGGCCCGCGCGACCAGGCCGGGTGGCATGTAGCCGCCCCCGGCGCCCGGCTGCGCGGGCAGCCCCGGGACCTGTTTGTCGTAGGGAACGCGGATCGTCGTCCCCTGGATGACCAGCCCTCGGTTCAGGCAGTCGGTCTGCGCGGTGATCCCCTCGACCGTCCCGGCGGAGTAGGCGTCGCCGGAGCAGCCGTACAAGTTGCCGTTGTAGTACTGCATGTTCAGCCACCAGAGCCGAGCAGGGCGTGTAGATGGTCTTCCTGGGTGGGCTGTGAGGGTTCTCTGCCGTGGGCGAGATCGTTGCGGAGGGCGATCAGACTCTGGACGCGCTGGTGGTCGGATGGTTCGGGCACGAGCCAGGACAGAGTGTGGGTGAAGTCTTCACCGGCGTGGGGGGCTTTGGTGAGGGCGGTGCACAGGGTGAACCAGGTTTCCATGCTGGGGGCTGCCAGTTGGTCCGCGGTGAACCTGACCCCGATCCCTGGCCCGAGAGGCTGACCTTAGGCTTTGGCCATGCTTCTGATCTACGGCGGCGAGACCACTGCCGACGCGCCCACGCCGCGCACCGGCGGAGTCCCGCTGGTCCCGGGTGAATTCGTCTGGCCGATGCGCCGCGAGTGCGGTGGGGCGATGCAGTTCCTCGCCCATCTCCCCCCTCGACATCGGCGTGGTCGCGGCGCGAACACGGCCGTGACGTCGAAGTCGAGCACCTCCACGTCCACCTCCCCCGCGTGCTGAAGACGGCCGTCTCGTGATCGCTTCCTTGACCTGGAAGACGCCATGGTCAACAAGTTGGTACGGGGTCCCCAGGAGAGTCGTCACCATAGGTGCTGCCCGCAGTGAGGCCCTCGACGAACGAGCGGAAATCACCAGCCAGGACGAGCTCCGTGTCGAGGCCGGTCTCGAACCATGTGACCGAGGGCTCGCCATCCCGCCCGCAGGTGCGGTAGTCGAGCCCAATCCAGCAGTGCCCATCGCCGGAGAGCAGCACAAGGGGTGCCGGCAGACCCCACTCCTCAACCAAGTACGGAGTGTCGAGCAACGAGGTCATCCCATCGCGACGCCCGATCCCCATCAGGTCGTCGAAGGGAACGTGGTCTTCACTCCACGAGGTCGGTCGGCTGGTGGGGAACGCGTCGTGATCAGCCGCCACGAGACCACCGTTCTGAACCCGCAGAAGATCAAGCAGGGTCCAAGGCAGCGTCACACCGAGCACACGCTCGGCTTCTCGCACCATCTCGTCCGTCAGCGGCTGCTGGACGCCGTAATCGCCCTCACCCCAGAACGTCGCCATGACCTCATCAAATCGCGCCATGGCGCGCAGCCTACGGTTCAGCCACGCTGGCCTCAGCCACAAGATCATTTCTCAGTCCGGAAAAGGGCTCGCGTACTGGCTGCGGGACGCCAAGGGTCAGCCCTCCTCGGTGGCCCGCGCCCTGGCCACCCGGTACGGCGAGCACGTAGGGAAGGTGTACGCCGCAGTGGTCGTCGGCCGGGCCGCACCCTCGTGCCCCAGCGCCTGCCCACCACCGGCCAACTCGAGCAGGCGCACTTCAGCGACGGCAACGTGTGGATCCGCATCGCCGCCGACCCCGCATCCGGCCGCGCGGCCGGCCTGTGGCTCGCACCCCACCGCCCCGGCGTCGGACTCGGCTACGGCTACAGCGGCGGCGGCCCCCACACCCTCGCCCAGCTCCTGAACGCGCTCCTCGACGACATCACCGCCCCCGCCGCCGACCACAGCCACCCCGAACCGCCCGCCGGTCTGTTCCACCTGGTCCGCACCGCTCCCAAGGACCAGCCCTCCACCTACACCCGCGCCCAGCTGCTCGCCGCCCGCGGCAGGTAACCTGCGGCCAGGCCGCTCAGCCCCGGGCCGGCCCGCCCCGTTGGTGGTCGGGCCCGGCTCCCTCCCACTGCTGTCGCCGACTCCACCATCAGGGGGTGTTTCACACGTCCGCCCTTCCCCCCTATGGGATACCGCCGTCCTTCGTCGTCGGTCTGAGCGGACTCGCTCGCTTCTGCGGAGCTGTCTTCCAAGGTCGCGAGGTCGGATAGCTACGCTGGTCCGCACGTTGGAGGAGGTCGCGATCGGTATGGGTGACGGGCACGGGCACGGACGGTCTGAGCGGGAGGATCCGCTCGGGGCCGGTTGGGAGCGGCACCGGCCTGCGGTTTTCGGTGTGGCCTACCGGCTGCTGGGGAGCGTGGCCGATGCCGAGGACGTGACCCAGGACGTGTGGTTGCGGGCGGCCGGAGCGGATCTGGAGGACGTCGGTGACCTGGGGGCTTGGCTGGTGACGGTGGCCGCGCGGCGGTCCTACGACATCCTCAAGAGTGCCCGTGTCCGTCGGGAGAGCTATGTCGGGCCGTGGCTGCCGGAGCCGCTGCTGACGGGGCCGGACGCGTCGCAGCCGGTACTCGTCGACGAGTCCGTCGGCTCGGCGATGCTGCTGATCATGGAAGAGCTGAGCCCGCCGGAGCGGGTGGCTTTCGTCCTGCACGATGTCTTCGGTCTCGAGTTCGCCAGGATCGCCGAAGTGCTGGACGTCTCGGTGCCGGGCGCCCGGCAGCACGCCTCGCGGGCGCGGCGACGGGTCGCCAAGGCGAAGCAGTCCGTGCCGCAGGCGTCGAAGGCGGAGCGCGAACGCGTCCTCGCTGTTTTCCGCGCCGCGTACGAGGCTGGGGACCTGGCCGGCCTGGTCAGGCTCCTGCACCCGGACGCCGTCTTCGTCACCGACGGTGGCGGCAAGGTTTCCGCGGCGCGCAAGCTCATCCATGGCGGTGAGCGCGTCGCCGAGGTCATGGTGCGTGTGGGACGCCGGTGGCGTGCGGAGCGCATCGACTTCGCTGAGGTCGGCGGCGAGCTCGCCCTGGTGCTCTACCGCGAAGGCCGGGTCCACTCCGTGGACACCGTCCAGATCACCGACGGTCTGATCACCGCGTACCGCAGGGTCGTCAATCCCGACAAACTCGCGCGCGTCTGAGCTGTCACGCCCGCAGGGGCTGCCTCGTCTCCCTGGTGAGAACGCAAACGAGCGACGAATCGAAGGACGATGCACGACCCCCAGCGCGTCAACATCGGCAAGCAGCACCCGGCCTCCTACAAGGCCCTCATCGCCCTGTCCCAGGAGGTGGAAGAGGCCACGGCCGCGGCGGGCCTCGACCCGCTCCTGACCGAGCTGCTGAAGATCCGCGCCTCCCAGATCAACGGCTGCGCGTTCTGCCTGCGCATGCACACCCGCGACGCCCTCAAGAAGGGCGAGAACCCCGACCGGATCGCCGTACTGCCCGGGTGGGAGGAGACCGGCTACTTCTCCGAGACCGAGCGCGCCGCCCTCCGCCTGACCGAGGCGGTCACCCGCGTGTCGGACGGACACGTCAGTGACGAGGACTACAGCGCCGCCGCGGCCGTGCTCACCGAGGACCAGATCTCGGCCGTCTCCTGGCTGGCCATCCTGATGAGCGCGTTCAACCGCCTCGCGATCACCAGCCGCTACCGCGTCAACGGCTGACCTCGACGCTGACACCGACGGTGATACGGGCCGGCGAAGCCCCCCACCGTCATGAAATCGACCGCCTCGCGCCGCGCCACGCGGCACGATTCAAAGGAGCCCTGCCATCATGACCACGCACGCCCCGGCCGCTTCTTCCGCCGCTGCCACCCCGCCGGTCGTCGCCATCGCCTATCACTCGGGCTTCGGCCACACCGCGGTGCTGGCCGAGGCGGTGCGCGAGGGCGCCGCCGACACCAGGGCGACCGTCCACCTGGTCAAGGTCGACGAGATCACCGAGGCGCAGTGGGAGTTGCTCGACGCCGCCGACGCGATCGTCTTCGGCTCGCCGACCTACATGGGCACGGCGTCCGGCGCCTTCCACGTCTTCGCCGAGGCCACCTCGAAGCGCTGGGCGACCCGCGCCTGGCAGGACAAGCTGGCGGCGGGCTTCACCAACTCCGGTGCAAAAAGCGGCGACAAGCTGAACACCCTGCAGTTCTTCTCCGTGCTGGCCGCCCAGCACGGCATGCACTGGATCAACCTCGGCCTGCCGTCCGGCTGGCACTCCACCACCGCCTCCGAGAACGACCTCAACCGCCTCGGCTTCTACCTGGGCGCTGGCGCTCAGACCGACGTCGACCGGGGCCCGGATGGCGTCCACAAGGCCGACATAGCCACCGCCGTACACCTCGGCCGGCGAGTCGCCGCCCAGGCCGCGGTGTACGCCGCCGGCCGCGCCGCGGCCGCCGCCTGATACGCCTCCCACGGGTGCCGGGCGCTCGTGAGCGACGTACGCGCCCGGCCCGAGCGCCCCGTTCCGCGCGTGCCGCCCGTACAACTG
>NZ_JBFAPH010000376.1:0-5793 GCF_040675635.1 Streptomyces sp. NPDC049577 | reverse complement strand
GCGGATCACGGGGCTGCTTGGGCTGGTCCGCGGCGACCTGGGTGGCGGTCACCTTGGCGGACTGCTCTTCCTTCGAACGGCTTCGGAACACGGGACCCAAGGGTACGGGGTGAGACGGGATGGGCCCCAGTCCCGAGGGGAACGATCCGGCAACGCGAACCGTCCCTACGGGGAGGAAGGCCCTCGCTCTACGCCTTGGGCCGGAGGACGGTGACCTTGTGATCGTCCTGGAGGAGGAGCGCATCCGGGTCGGATGAGTGCGGTAATGGAAGCAGGGCCCGTACTGTGGGTTCTGGTAGTGGTTGTGTTGGAGCCGAAGCCCGATCGATTCGGTCAGAAGGGGGCGCGCGAAGCCCATGAGCGGTGTCATGAAGCGTATGGGGATGATCTTCCGCGCGAAGGCCAACAAGGCCCTGGACCGGGCCGAGGATCCGCGCGAGACCCTCGACTACTCGTACCAGAAGCAGCTCGAGCTGCTGCAGAAGGTGCGCCGCGGCGTCGCCGACGTGGCGACGTCCCGCAAGCGCCTGGAGCTCCAGCTCAACCAGCTGGAGGGGCAGTCCACCAAGCTGGAGGAGCAGGGCCGCAAGGCGCTCGCGCTGGGCCGCGAGGACCTGGCCCGCGAGGCGCTCACCCGCCGTGCCGCGCTCCAGCAGCAGGTCAGCGACCTCCAGACGCAGCACCAGACCCTCCAGGGCGAGGAGGAGAAGCTCACGCTGGCCTCCCAGCGCCTGCAGGCCAAGGTCGACGCCTTCCGCACGAAGAAGGAGACCATCAAGGCCACCTACACCGCCGCCCAGGCCCAGACCCGGATCGGCGAGGCCTTCTCCGGCATCTCGGAGGAGATGGGCGACGTCGGCCTGGCCATCCAGCGCGCCGAGGACAAGACCGCGCAGATGCAGGCCCGTGCCGGCGCCATCGACGAGCTGCTCGCCTCCGGCGCGCTCGACGACCCGACCGGCATGGCCAAGGACGACATCACCGCCGAGCTGGAGCGCCTCTCCGGCGGCAACGACGTCGAGCTGGAACTGCAGCGGATGAAGGCCGAGCTGGCCGGCGGCCCGAGCGGCGGCCAGCAGGCGATCGAGGGCGGCCAGGGCGGCCAGTCGCAGCAGACGCGGCCGCAGGACCAGCCGCGCTTCGACAAGAGCTGATAAGAATCGGACGAGAGCCGACCCGAACCGGCGAGGGCCGTCACGAGCTGAGGAGACCGTCGTGATCGTACGGATCATGGGGGAGGGCCAGGTGAAGCTGGCCGACAGCCACGTCGCCGAGCTCAACAGGCTGGACGACGAGCTGCTCGAAGCCATGGAGGGCGGCGACGAGGCCGGCTTCCGCGACACCCTGGCCGCTCTCCTCGACGCCGTCCGCCGGCTGGGCACGCCCCTGCCGGACGACGCCCTGGAACCCTCCGGACTGATTCTGCCCGCGCCGGACGCCTCCCTGGACGAGGTCCGCGCGATGCTCGGCGACGACGGCCTGATCCCCGGCTGACCGGCATCCCCGGCTGACCGGCCACACCGCCGCTTCCTCACGTCATCGCGCTCCCGTACCGCCGCGCTCCCGGCGGAACGGGGGCGCGGTCTTCGCCGATGGGACCGCGATGACCACCCTCGCCGCCCCGGGCCTCGCCCGGCTCCGCCGCCGGCTGCGCGCGCATCCGTTCGCCGCCGACTCGCTGCTGGCCGCGGCCGTCCTCCTGATCGTCGTCATCGCCTCGTACTTCGGTCCGCACGCCGACCGGTACCCGCCGGGCCCGGGCCAGCTGCTGCTCTCCGCCGGCGCCTGCGCCTGCCTCGCGGCCCGCCGCCGGGCACCACGGGCGGTTCTCGCGGCCACCTGCGCGCTGACCGTCGTCGTGGTGGTCACCGTGCGGGAGGGGCCGCCGCGGACCCAGGCCGCGACGGCCGTCGCCGTCGCCCTCTACACCGTCGCCGCCCGCACGGAACGGCCCACTGCGTGGCGCATCGCCGCCGTGACCGTCGTGGGCCTCACCGGCACGGTCATGCTCTTCGGGCCGCCGCCCTGGTACGCCCAGGAGAACGTCGGCCTGCTCGCCTGGACCGGGATGGCCGGCGCCGCCGGGGACGCCGTCCGCAGCCGCCGTGCCTATGTGGCGGCCGTCGAGGAACGCGCGGTGCGGGCCGAGCGCACCCGGGAGGAGGAGGCCCGGCGGCGCGTCGCCGAGGAGCGGCTGCGCATCGCCCGCGAACTGCACGACGTCGTCGCCCACCACATCGCCCTGGTCAACGTGCAGGCCGGAGTGGCCGCGCACATCATGGACAGCCGGCCCGAACAGGCCAAGGAGGCCCTCGCCCACGTCCGCGAGGCCAGCCGCTCGGCCCTGGCGGAGCTCCGCGCCACGGTGGGCCTGCTGCGCCAGTACGGCGACCCGGAGGCGCCCACCGAGCCGGCCCCCGGTCTGGGGGTGCTCGGCCAGCTCGTCGACGGCTTCGCGCGGGTCGGGCTGCGGGTGGAGGTCGCCGCCGTGTCGACGCCGGCAGAGGGGCCGGGCCCCGGTTCCGGCACGGACGCGGCCGGAGCCGCGGCCGTCCTCGGGCCGCTGCCGGCGGCCGTCGACCTCGCCGCCTACCGGGTGGTCCAGGAGGCGCTGACCAATGTGCACAAGCACGCCGGGCCCGGCGCCCGCGCGGAGATAGCGCTGCTGCGCAGCGCGGAGAGCCTGCTGGTGACCGTCGTCGACGACGGCGGCGACGGCCGCGGCGCGCCGCCGGGCGCCGGGGGGCACGGGCTGACCGGCATGCGCGAACGGGCCGCGGCCCTCGGTGGCACCTGCTCGGCCGGCCCGCGCGGGGAGGGCGAGGCCGGCTTCGAGGTACGGGCCAGTCTGCCGCTCGGGGCGCCGAAACTAGGCTGACCGGCATGACCGATCCGATCAGGGTGCTCCTCGCCGACGACCAGGCGCTGCTGCGCAGCGCCTTCCGGGTCCTGCTGGACTCCGAGCCGGACATGGAGGTGGTGGGGGAGGCCGCGGACGGGGCGCAGGCGGTCGAACTCGCCCGCGCCCATGTGCCGGACGTGGTGCTGATGGACATCCGCATGCCCGGCACGGACGGGCTCGCCGCGACGCGCGAGATCTGCTCCGACCCCGCGCTGGCGGCGGTCCGCGTGGTGATGCTCACGACCTTCGAGGTCGACGAGTACGTCGTGCAGTCGCTGCGCGCGGGCGCGTCCGGCTTCCTGGGCAAGGGTGCGGAACCGGACGAACTGCTCGCCGCGATCCGGATCGCGGCGGCGGGGGAGGCGCTGCTGTCGCCCGCCGCGACGAAGGGCCTGATCGCGACCTTCCTCGCGCAGGGGCCGGCCTCCGTGGCCGGGCGCCGCGCCGAGGCGTACGACGGGCGGCTGGCGTCGCTCACGGGGCGGGAGCGGGAGGTGCTGGTCCAGGTCGCCGGGGGACTGTCGAACGACGAGATAGGCGAGCTGTTCTCGGTGAGCCCGCTGACGGTCAAGACGCACGTGAACCGCGCGATGGCGAAACTGGGGGCCCGCGACCGGGCCCAACTGGTGGTCATCGCCTACGAGTCGGGCCTGGTCCGGCCGCGGACGGAGTGACCGGGGGCGCCGCCCCCGGTCGTCCGCGCCCCTACGGGAGGGCGAGCATCCGCTCCAGCGCCAGCTTCGAGAAGCTGGCGACCTCCGGGTCGACCTCGATGCGGTTGACGACCTTGCCGTCGGCGAGGGACTCCAGGGCCCAGACCAGGTGCGGCAGGTCGATGCGGTTCATCGTCGAGCAGAAGCAGACCGTCTTGTCGAGGAAGACGATCTCCTTGCCCTGGTCGGCGAAACGGTTCGCCAGACGGCGTACGAGGTTGAGCTCGGTGCCGATGGCCCACTTGGAGCCGGCCGGGGCGGCCTCCAGGGTCTTGATGATGTACTCCGTCGAGCCGACGTAGTCGGCCGCCGCGACGACCTCGTGCCGGCACTCGGGGTGCACCAGGACGTTGACGCCCGGTATGCGCTCACGCACGTCGTTGACGGAGTCGAGCGAGAAGCGGCCGTGCACGGAGCAGTGGCCGCGCCAGAGGATCATCTTGGCGCCGCGCAGCTCCTCGGCGGTCAGACCGCCGTTCGGCTTGTGCGGGTTGTAGACCACGCAGTCGTCCAGGGACATGCCCATGTCGCGGACGGCGGTGTTGCGGCCCAGGTGCTGGTCCGGCAGGAACAGCACCTTGTTCTGCCGGTGCCCCCCCTGCTCGAACGCCCACTTCAGGGCCCGCTCGGCGTTGGACGAGGTGCAGATCGTGCCGCCGTGCTTGCCGGTGAAGGCCTTGATGTCCGCGGAGGAGTTCATGTACGAGACGGGGACGGTCACCTCGGCGACGCCCGCCTCGGTCAGGACGTCCCAGCACTCGGCGACCTGCTCGGCGGTGGCCATGTCGGCCATGGAGCAGCCGGCCGCCAGGTCGGGGAGGATGACCTGCTGGGCGTCACCGGTCAGGATGTCCGCCGACTCGGCCATGAAGTGCACACCACAGAAGACGATGTACTCGGCGTCCGGCCGGGCGGCCGCGTCGCGGGCGAGCTTGAAGGAGTCGCCGGTCACGTCCGCGAACTGGATGACCTCGTCGCGCTGGTAGTGGTGGCCGAGCACGAAGACCTTGTCCCCGAGCTTCGCCTTGGCCGCCCGGGCGCGCTCCACCAGGTCCGGGTCGGACGGCGCCGGCAGGTCGCCGGGGCACTCCACGCCGCGCTCGCTCCGCGGGTCGGCCTCGCGGCCGAGCAGCAGCAGGGCGAGCGGAGTGGGCTGGACATCCAAGGGCTGGGCGGTGGTCACGACACGCACCCTTTCTGTTTCTGCGGACGGCCCCAGGGGCCTTGTCGTCAATTTGACGCTATCTATCATAACCGCTTCACGTCAGTTTGACGATGGCCATCGCGTCGATGTGACACATTCCCGTTCTCCGGGGCCGTGTGCGAGCATGAAACCCGGAAGTACGTCAGAAACGACCAGACCCGGAATGAATCCGGGGCACCGGCGGTTGCAGGCGGGGACAAGCAGTCCGTGCAAGCAGTCAGCGCAAGCAGTCCGCAGAGAAATCCGGGAGTGAAGCAGATGTCCGTTCAGGACGAGAAGACCACGGCGAGCGACGGCATCCTCCTGTCCGACGCCGCGGCCGCGAAGGTCAAGAGCCTGCTGGAGCAGGAGGGCCGGGAAGACCTCGCCCTGCGCGTCGCGGTTCAGCCCGGCGGCTGCTCCGGCCTGCGTTACCAGCTCTTCTTCGACGAGCGCTCGCTCGACGGCGACGTCGTCAAGGACTTCGACGGCGTCAAGGTCGTCACCGACCGCATGAGCGCCCCGTACCTGGGTGGTGCCTCCATCGACTTCGTCGACACCATCGAGAAGCAGGGCTTCACGATCGACAACCCGAACGCCACCGGCTCCTGCGCCTGCGGCGACTCCTTCAGCTGACGGTCGTCCGGCTGCCGGAAACGCGAAGGCGGTGCCCCCGTGCGGGGCACCGCCTTCGCGCGTTCCCGGGGCCTTCGCCCCGCCGCCTCAGCTCTCCTTCAGCCGGGCGCCACTGCCCAGGTCGACGACCTGCCGGTCGTCCAGCGGCTTCTGCAGCGTGACCGTCAGGTCGAACCGCTTGGCCATCATCACGCAGAACCGGCCGGGGTTCTTCTCCGTGCCGGTGACCTTCACCGTCACCGCCGTCGCGGACTCCTCGGCCGACGCCGCGTAGTCGCTGCACATCCCGCCCCAGAAGTGCAGGGTCAGCTTCCGCCCGTCCTCGCTCGCGCTGTACGACTCGACGCGCATCGTCCCCG
>NZ_JBFAPH010000375.1:0-5805 GCF_040675635.1 Streptomyces sp. NPDC049577 | reverse complement strand
CGCCGGGATGCCGGCCGGGCCGGCCGTGAGCGCCGCCGCGGCGAGCACCGCCGCCGCTGCCCCGCGCCGCCGGAGTGCGCGCTCGGCGGCGGTGACGCGGAGGCGCTGCGCGTCCTCGGCATCGACCTGGAGGCGGTGCGCGGGCGCGCGGAGGAGGCGTTCGGCCCGGGCGCGCTGGACGGACCGCCCCAGCCCGGCGGCCGGCACCGGAGCAGGGCCCGCGTCCCCTTCACCCGTCCCGCCAAGCGGGTCCTGGAGCAGTCGCTCAGGGAGGCGCTGGCCCGCAAGGACCGTCACATCGGGTGCGAGCACGTGCTGCTGGGCATCACGGCGGTGGAGGAGGACCGGGCCCTGACGGACGTCCTGCGCCGCCTCGGCACCAGCCGCGCGGCGCTGCGGGCGGGGCTGCCGGCGGAGCCGGGACGCGCGGCGTAGCCGCCGGCTGCTCGGCCGGCGCTACGGAACCCGCGCCGTCCACTCCGGCGACGAGAACTTCGTCGCGGCGAGCTCCTCCGCCCGCGCCATCTCCTCCGGCGTGACGGCCCCCTCCGTCAGCCCGTACCGCCCCCGGAAGGTGTCGATCATCCGCTCGATGACCGCCTCCCGCGGCAGTCCGGTCTGCCGGCGCAGCGGGTCCACGCGCTTCTTCGCGCTCGTCGTGCCCTTGTCCGACAGCTTCTCCCGCCCGATGCGCAGCACGTCGAGCATCTTCTCGGCGTCGATGTCGTACGCCATCGTCACGTGGTGCAGCACGGCGCCCGTGCCGCCGACCATCCGCTTCTGGGCGGCGCCGGCGATCTTGCCGGCGGCGGTGGCGATGTCGTTGAGCGGCTGGTACCAGGCCTTGACGCCCATCCCGTCGAGGGCGGCGAGGACCCAGTCGTCGAGGTAGGCGTAGCTGTCGGCGAAGGACAAACCCTGCACGAGGGCGTCCGGCACGCACAGCGAGTACGTGATGGTGTTGCCCGGTTCGACGAACATCGCCCCGCCGCCGGAGATCCGGCGCACGACCGTCATGCCGTGCCGCGCGGCGCCCTCCGGGTCGACCTCGTTGCGCAGCGACTGGAAGCTGCCGATGATCACGGCGGGGGCGCCCCACTCCCACACCCGCAGCGTCGGCGGCCGCCGCCCGGCGGCGACCTCGGCGGTCAGGACCTCGTCCAGCGCCATGTGCAGGGCGGGCGGCTGCGGTCCGGTGTGGATGAGCTGCCAGTCGTAGTCGTGCCAGTCGGCGGCGTTCGCGAGCGCCCGGCGCACGGCGACGCCCACGGCCTCGGAGGTGAGGCCGAACATGACCGTCCCCTCGGGCAGCGCCGCGTCGATGCGGGCGGCGAGCTCCTGGGCCGGCAGGTCGGCGTTGGCCCCTTCGAGTGCCCGGTTGATGTCGAACAGCGCCTCGTCGGGTTCGAGGAAGAAGTCCCCGGCCACCCGGACGTCGCGGAGGGCCCCCTCCACCACGTCCAGGTCCACGACGACCAGCTTGCCGCCCGGCACCTTGTACTCCCCGTGCACGGTGCACCCTCCCGGAACGTGCCACCGGGCCGGCCCCAGTGGCGGATACAGTCACCGTACGTGGTGGGGCCGCCTTGTGATCGCCGGGCAGACCACCCGCGCGCAGGACTGGCATGTGCATGCCATTCAGCGAAGTCCGGCGCCCCCTCCCCCGTCGACGGCGATCCCCGGGCCTGGAGCATCCGTGAGCGCGGCCTGTGCGGCGAGACGGCGGGCGCCCAGCGGGCCCACGGGCTGGTGTGGCTGAGCACCGTCGACGACATGCGGGCCTTCGAGGCCCTCGAGAAGACGGCGCAGCTGAAGGAGCTGAAGGAGTACGGCCGTGTCAGGGCCACCCGCAGCATGGCCCTCATCGGCCGGGACGTCGTGGTCGAGACCACCGACCCCGCCGACCGCAACGGCCTCTACCAGCAGCAGTTCCTGCACCTGAACTGCGAACCGGGCTTCACCGCTCCGCAGGGCTACCGCTTCGAGAAGTCGATGACCGAGGGCTGTGTACTGACCAACTACGAGCCGGATAACAAAGAGACGTTCGGGTAACTCTGTACAATCCCAGCCCTGTTGTTCGACATCGTCTTCGCGCAGCGGCGCGACAGGGGGGACTGATCGTGAACGTGTCCGAGCCGTACCGGGCGAGACGGGCGGGAGCGGCGCTCGTCGCCGTCCTCGCACTCGGCTTCGGTGCCGTCGCCTGCGACGACTCCGACGGCGGCAAGAGCCCGGGCGCCACGCCGAGCGCGAGCACCTCCGCCACGGCGGCGCCGTTCTCACCGGTGCCCACGCGCGTACCGACGCCGACAGCCGTGCCGACACCGGCACCGGCGCGGACCCCGGCGCACACCTCGGCGCCGAGCGCGCCCGCGCGCCCCGCGCCCACCGGCGCCCCCACGCAGAAGCCCGCCGCAGGCGACGCGCACAGCGGCGCCTCCGCCCTCTGCAATGACGGCACGTACTCCTACTCCGCGCACCGCAGAGGAACCTGCTCCCATCACGGCGGTGTTGCGCGGTGGCTGAAGGATCTGCCTTCCTAGAGCACCAAGCCGCTCGCCGACGGTCCGGTCGTACGCCATCGGATGCGCCGAGCACGGGCACGCCCCGGTCGAGCGGCCCGGGCGGACCGTCGAGACGGTGCAGGAGCTGCTGGAGAAGGAGCGGCCGGCCTCCGGCGAGCGGCACACCGGCACCCTCACCGCCGACGACCTCGCCCGCTACCGCGCGAGCTACGAGGAGCCCGTCACCCGCGACTGGCACGGCTGGACCCTCTGCAAGGCCCCGGCGGGCGGGTTCCGCGCCTGGCCCGGAACGTGCCCGGTGCCCAGACCAGTGGCAGCTGCACTTCTTCCTCGTGACCACCGGCGAACCCTGGTCGGAGGGACGGCTGTGCGCGGTCGCCCGCGACCCGGAGACCGGCGTGCTCTCCGCGGCCGCCGATCCGCGCGGCAGGCAGGGCTACGCCGTGGGGCGCCGAGGAGGCCCCGAGCGATCCGTTCAGCTCGTGGCCGGGCCCCGTCCCCCCGCGCGTCACCGATTGTCGGAGGGGCGTGATTCGATGGACACATGATCGATGAATTTCTCGCAGGTGGTCTGCACGACGTCGAGGAAGCGGTCCGCAAGGCTGCCGCCGCCGAGATCATGCCGCGTTTCCGGCAGCTCGCCGCGGACGAGATCGTCGAGAAGAACGGCCCGCACGACCTCGTGACGGTGGCCGACCGGCTCGCCGAGGCGTACCTCACCACTGCCCTGACCGCGCTGCTGCCCGGTTCCGTCGTCGTCGGCGAGGAGGCCGTGCACGCGGACCGGAGCGTGCTCGACGCGCTGGGCGGCGAGGCGCCCGTGTGGATCGTCGACCCGGTCGACGGCACCCGGCAGTTCGTCCACGGCGACCCCGGCTTCGCGACGCTCGTCTGCCTGGCGCACCGGGGCGAGCTGCTCGCGTCGTGGACGTACGCGCCGGCGCTGGAGCTGATGGCCGTCGCCCGGCGCGGCCAGGGGGCGGTGCTCAACGGCACGCCGCTGCGCGCCGGTTCGCCCGAGCCCGGCCGGGACGTCGCGGTGGCCGTCTCGCACTACGACTTCACCACCGACGAGGAGAAGCGCGTGCTGTCCACGCTGCGCACGGAGGGCTGCGCGCCCCGTCCCTGCGGCTCCGCCGGCCTGGAGTATCTGCACGTGGCCGAGGGCTCGCTCGACGCGCTGGCCTTCTCGTGGGAGAACCCGTGGGACCACGCGGCCGGGCTGCTGCTGGTGGCCGAGGCGGGCGGGGCGAGCGCGACGGTCGCCGGGGAGCCGTTCCGGATCACGGGCGGCAACGCGCTGCCCTTCGCGGCAGCCCGGGACGCGGGGACGCTGCGGCATATCCTGGACCTGCTGGCGTCCGCCGGCCGGCCTCGGACCTGAGCTTCGCCGGGGTTCGTCGTCCGACGAGGGGAGTCGGCCCGGTGTCCAGGATGCTCGACGTCGTCGTCGTAGGCGCCGGCCCCAACGGGCTGACCGCCGCGGTCGAACTGGCCCGCCGCGGTCTGACCGTGGAGGTGCACGAGGCGGCCGGCGCGGTGGGCGGCGGCGCGCGGACGGAGGAGCTGACGCTCCCCGGCTTCCGGCACGACCCGTGCTCCGCCGTGCATCCGCTCGCCGTGCGCTCACCGGCCTTCGAGGCCATGCCCCTCGACCGGCACGGCCTGGAGTGGCTGCACCCGGACCTGCCGCTGGCGCACCCCTTCCCGGACGGCACGGCCGCCGTGCTCTCCCGGCTCGTCGGGGAGACCGCGAGCGCGCTCGGCGCGCGCGACGCGGGCACCTACCGGCGGCTCGTGGCGCCCTTCGAGGGCAAGTGGGCGACCGTCGCGGCGGACTTCCTGCGCCCCCAGTGGAACGGGCTGCCCCGCGACCCGGTCACCTACGCGCGCTTCGGCCTGGTCGCCGCACAGCCCGCCGCCCTGCTCGCCCGCCGCTTCCAGGGCGAGAAGGCCCGGGGCCTGCTGGCCGGGCTCGCCGCGCACGGCATCGCGCCCCTCACCGGCTTCGGCACCGGCGGCATGGCCCTGCTCTTCGCGCTCGCCGCCCACGAGTGCGGCTGGCCCGTGCCGCGCGGCGGCTCCCAGGCGATCGCCGACGCGCTCGCCTCGTATCTGCGCGAGCTCGGCGGCACGGTGCACACCGACTCCGAGGTCAGGCACCTGGACGACCTGCCGCCCGCCCGCGCCTACGTCTTCGACACCTCCCCCACGGCCCTCGCCCGCATCGCCGGACTCGGCCGCGCCTACGCCCGCTTCCGCTACGGGCCCGCCGTCTTCAAAATCGACTACGCGCTGGACGGGCCCGTGCCGTGGACGGCCGAGCCGGCCCGGCGCGCCGGGACCGTGCACATCGGGCCGACCCTCGAGGAGATCGGGGCGGCGCTGGGCGCGGCCCGGCACGGCCGCGACCCGTCCGTGCCGTTCCTCATCACAGCCCAGCCGAGTGTCGCCGACCCCACCCGCGCCCCGGCGGGCAAACACACCTTCTGGGTGTACGGGCACGTGCCCAACGGCTGGGAGGGCGACGCCACCGAGGTGATCGAGCGTCAGCTGGAGCGGTTCGCGCCCGGCTTCCGCGACCGGGTCCTCGCCCGGGCGACCGCCGGCCCGCCGCAGCTGGCCGCGCGCAATGCCAACTACGTGGGCGGGGACATCGCCACCGGGTCGGTGGCGGGGTTGCGGCTGCTGATCCGGCCGAAGCTCGCGCGCGTGCCGTACGCGACGGCGCACCCGGCGGTGTTCCTCTGCTCGTCGGCGACACCTCCGGGGCCCGGCGTCCACGGGATGTCCGGCCACCACGCGGCCCGGGTCGTGTGGTCACGGCTCCGGTCGGCCTGACGGCCCGTACCTGCAGGCGCCCGGATCCCCCACACGGGTGCATCATGCCCCGCCCGGGATTCGCCCGGCCCCGAGCTGGTCACGATGACTAGCGCACGGTGTGGGGGAGCACCCGCGGCGCCCCGGTCCGATGCGGCCCTGCGGCCGTACCGGACCGGGGCGATCCGCGACGGGCGTCCAGCCCGCGTTCCGCGACGGACGTCAGGGCAGCAGCGCCAGGATGTTCTCCACCGTGTCCGTCTCCGCCAGGCGCGGGAAGACCTTCTCCACGCTGTTGCGGTGCACGTCCGCGTCGATGTCCGTCACCGCGTCCGTCACGACCGTGACGTGGTAGCCGTGCTCGTGGGCGGCGCGGGCGGTGGACTCGACGCCCATGCTGGTGGCGATGCCGGCGAGGACGATCTGGGTGACGCCGCGGCGGCGCAGCTGGACGTCGAGG
>NZ_JBFAPH010000374.1:0-5809 GCF_040675635.1 Streptomyces sp. NPDC049577 | reverse complement strand
GGCGTGCCCTTCCTCGTGGGCGAGGACCGCGTCGAGCTGGGAGCCCTTCAGCCGGCGCAGTGCCGCCGTGGTGATCACCAGCTGCGGGGCGGAGCCGCCGCGCAGCAGCCAGGCCTCCGCGCGGTCGCTCTCCAGCACCACGAGGCGGTCGGAGCGGCGCTCCTCGCCGGGCAGCCGGGGCGAGCGCTCGCGCAGTTCGGCGCGGCGGCGCCGGCGCCGGGCGCGGGCCCCGCGGACCTCGCGGGTCAGCATGGCGGCCGTCCACACCGCACCGGAGGCGAGTGCCAGGGCGAGGGGCGCGGCCCAGGCGCCGTAGGCGGTGAGGGCGTACGCCTCGACGACGCCGTGCGGCGCGGGGGCGAAGACGTTGCCGCGCACGGCGGCCCAGGCAGCGGCCGCGCTGAGCGCCATGGCCAGGACGCAGCACAGCAGGACGGCGCCCACCACGCACTGCCAGACCCACAGCGCCAGGACGGGCTCGCGGTCGGGCCAGTCGGCGCGGGTCAGCACGCGCGGGGCAACGGCCGCGGCCAGTGCGCCCAGGACCAGCAGCGCGAGCGGGACCATCATGGGCGTCTCTTCCCCCCTGGGACTGAGTCTGCGCGGCCGTCGTCGGCCCGCCCTGGCGCAGACAGTAGCGGTCCGGCGCCCCGCCCCGCAGTGGTCTCGCACACGCGACCGGGCTCCGGAGAACGTTCGCAAGCATGCGCAGGGTTGCGGGTTCAGAGGGTGAGCAGCATGGCCAGCATGCCGATGGCCATGGCCAGCCGGCAGGCGTGGGTCAGCTCCGGGCCCACCCGGGTACCGCCCTCGCCCGGTGGTGCCGGCACACAGCCCGCCCAGTGGGTCTCGCCGGACACGACGGCCGTCGCCGGCACGATGCCGGCCACGGTCCGCACGGTGTAGGCCGCGAAGTAGACCAGCAGGAGCCCGGTGACGAGAGGGGTCCCCGCCGGGTCGTGCCCCACCCCGTGTCCTTCGGGGTGGGCGGCCCGGGCGCCGGGCGGGCCGGCCATCGCCAGCGCCATGTAGACCATGGCGAACGCCCCGACGGCGTGGTGCAGATGGTGCGCCTCGCCGCGCCCCCGGGCCAGGACGAGCGCGCGGATCCCGGCCGCGCCGAAGACGAGCGCGAAGAGCCCCTGCCCCCAGGGCCGGGTGTCCAGAACGGCGGCCGGTACGGCCATGGCCGCCATGCCCAGGCCCATCAGCGCGTCGCCCCGCGCGGCCCGGCGCTCCCCCGCCGCGCCGGCCCGCGCCCTGAGCAGGCAGTACGCGCCCGTACCGGCGCACAGGGCCACCAGCAACCAACCCACGAGCGGCGGTCCGTGCACGACTGCACCTCCCCGGACGCGCACCTACCCCCGAAGGATGCCCAGCGCGGCGGGTACACAAGGGAGCGCACAGGCGCGTGGAGGGCGCGCACCAAGGCGCCGGGCGCGCGGGCGCGCGAACGGCGCGAGCCCCCCGTACTTCGTCAGGTCCCCGGCCGGTAGCGCAGCGGATGGCCCTCCGGCACCTCGACCACCGCGATGCGCACCCCGTCCGGGTCGGCGATCCACATCTCCACCAGCCCCCACGGTTTCGTCTCCGGCGGCTCCAGCACCTCCACGCCGGCGCGCACGAACTCCTCGTGCGCCCGCGCCGCGTCCGCCACCTGGAACCACAGCTCCAGCCCGGGCGCGGGCGGGGTCTCCGACCGGCCGGAGAGCTCCAGGAAGCCGCCCCCCAGGAAGTAGACGGTGCCGCGCTCGGGGCCCGTGCCGAACTCGCGGTACACCGCGAGGCCGAGCGCCCCGCCGTAGAAGGCCCGGGACCGCTCCGGGTCGGTGGGCCGCAACAACACCCTGCTGCTCAGTACGTGCACCATGTCCGCCGACTGTACGCAAACCCCACCCGTATGGCTCGGTTAGGGTCGTAAGACGCCCGAAACCGTCGTGGAGAGGACCCGGAACGTCATGGAAACCGCCGTCAGCCGCACCGAAGAGCCGGTCTTCCGGGCCGCGACCGCCGCCGATGTGCCCGGCCTCGTCGCGCTCGTGGAGTCCGCCTACCGGGGCGACGCCAGCCGCGCCGGGTGGACCACCGAGGCCGATCTGCTGGACGGGCAGCGCACCGACCCGGACGGCGTCCTGGCCGTGGTGGCCGGCGAGAACAGCCGGCTGCTGGTGACCGAGCGGGACGGCGAACTCGTCGCCTGCTGCCAGCTCGAGCACCGGGACGATCACGCGTACTTCGGCATGTTCGCCGTCCGCCCGGCGCTCCAGGGCGGCGGCCTGGGCAAGGTCGTCATGGCCGAGGCCGAGCGGTTCGCGCGCGAGGAGTGGGGGGCGCGCGAGATGCACATGACCGTGATCCGCCAGCGCGACGACCTGATCGCCTGGTACGAGCGCCGCGGCTACCGCCGCACCGGCCGGATGACCCCGTTCCCGTACGGCGACGAGCGCTTCGGCCTGCCGCTCCGCGACGACCTCGAGTTCGAGCTCCTGATCAAGGACCTGGCGTAACCGCCGGGTGGGCGCGGGCGGCCGTCAGCCGGGGCCGGCCGCCCGCGCCCACCCGGCAAAACCGCTGGCCACCAAGGCTGTTCCCGTGGGAGGGTCCCCGCCGTGACAGACATGGACAGCATCCTGATCACCTCGCTCGCCGAGCGTCCGTCGCTGGTTTCCCGGATCTACGAGATCAGCGAGACCTGGCCGGCTTTCATACCGCACGATCCGGTCGCGGGCGCCTTGCTGGGCCGGGTCGCCGAGGACTTCCCCCACTACTGCGTGGTGGCCACCGACGGCGACCGCGTCGTGGCGCGCGGGCTGAGCGTGCCCTTCGGTGCCGGGCTCGACGGCCGTGAGGAGATGCCGGACAAGGGCTGGGACCAGCTGCTCGTGTGGGCGTTCCGCGACCGGCGCCACGAGCACCCCCCGACGGCGGCCGGCGCGCTGGAGATCACGGTGGACACCGCGTACCTCGGCCGTGGCCTGTCCCACCGGATGCTGGCCGCACTGCGTGACGCCGCCGCCGGACAGGGCCACGACACTCTGCTGGCCCCGGTCCGTCCCAATGCCAAGCACCTCCACCCGCGCGTTCCCATGGCCGAGTACATCCGCCGGCGGCGCCACGACGGGTTGCCGGCCGACCCGTGGCTGCGCGTGCACGTCAAGGCCGGCGGCACCATCGAGAAGATCGCTCCGGCGTCGATGACGGTCGGCGGCTCCCTGGCCCAGTGGCGGCGGTGGACCGGCCTGCCCTTCGACCGCGACGGCGGCGTCGACGTACCGGGCGCCCTCGTTCCGGTGCACTGCGACACCGCGCACGACCACGCGGTCTACGTCGAGCCCAACGTATGGGTCCGCCACACCCTGGGCCCCCGCTCGGTCTGACGACCGCTCACAGCCGCCCCGCCTCGACGAGCCGCCGCAGGAAGCGCCGGGTGCGCTCCTGCCGCGGCTCGCCGAACACCTCGGCCGGTGTGCCGCGCTCCAGCACCACCCCGCCGTCGAGGAAGCACACCTGGTCGGCGACGTCCCGTGCGAAGCCCATCTCGTGGGTGGCCAGCACCATGGTCATGCCCTCCTCCTTCAGCTCGCGGACCAGGCCCAGCACCTCGCCGACCAGCTCCGGGTCCAGCGCGGCGGTGATCTCGTCGAGCAGCAGCAGCCGCGGCCGCCCCGCCAGGGCCCGTACGATCGCCACCCGCTGCTGCTGGCCGCCGCTCAGCCGGTCCGGGTACTCGGCCGCCCTGCCGGCCAGCCCCAGCCGGTCCAGCAGTTTCCGGGCCCGCTCCTCGGCCTCGGCGCGGGGCACGCCGTGCACCCGGCGGGGGGCGAGGGTGATGTTCTCCAGCACGGTCATGTGGGGGAAGAGGTTGTACGCCTGGAACACCACGCCGATGCGGCGGCGCACCGCGTCGGGGTCGGTCCGGGGGTCGGTGATCTCCTCGCCGTCGAGGAAGATCGCGCCGTCGTCGACCTCCTCCAGCAGGTTCGCGCAGCGCAGCAGGGTCGACTTCCCGGAGCCCGAGGCGCCGATCAGCGCGGTCACGGTGTGCGCGGGGACGGCGAGGTCGACGTCGCGCAGCACCACCTGCCCGCCGAAGGTCTTGCGCACGGATTCGAGGCGCAGCACGGGCTCGGTCGTGGCGGTCATACGAGTCCTCCCTGGGCCCGGCGGCGGTCCATCCGGGCGGTGACCGCGTCGGTGAAGCGGGTCATGGGGATGGTGAGCGCGACGAAGATCAGCCCGGCGACCACGTAGGGGGTGAAGTTGAAGCTCTTGCCGGCGGCGATCTGGGCGGCGTAGACGGCGTCGACCGCGCCGGCGATCGAGACGAGTCCGGTGTCCTTCTGGAGCGAGACCAGGTCGTTCAGCAGCGGCGGGACGACCCTGCGCACGGCCTGCGGCAGGACGACGAAGCGCAGCGCCTGGCCGCCGGTGAGGCCGAGCGACCGGGCGGCGGCGCGCTGGCTGGGATGCACGGACTCGATGCCGGCACGGAAGACCTCGGCGACGTACGCGGAGTACGTCAGCACCAGTGCCGTGCCGCCGAGCAGGACCGGGTCGTTGGTGACGCCCTGGAGCCGCAGCGCGGGCACGCCGAAGACGACCACGAGCAGGCAGATGATGAGCGGCAGGCCGCGGAAGAAGTCGGTGTAGGCGGTGGCGAGGGCGCGGACCGGGAAGAAGACGGCGCCGGGCAGGGTGCGGGCGACGGCGACGAGCAGTCCGAGGGCGAGCACGGCGGCGCCGCAGACGGCGAGCAGCCGGATGTTGAGCCACAGGCCGTCGAGGACCTGCGGCAGCGCCTCGCGGGCGTAGTGGGCGTTGAAGAAGGTCTCGCGGGTGCGGGGCCAGCCGGGCGATCCGACGATCACCGTCACCAGGACCGCGCCGGTGATCAGGGTGCTCAGCGCGGCGACGGCGGTGGCGCGCCGGGCCCGGGCGCGGCGGAAGCGCTCGCGTTCGAGGCGGCGTGCCGAGGGGACGTACGGATCGCCGGCCTCCCGGACCGGCCGGTCCGGCACGGCGTCCGCCGGGGCGGATTCGCCGGCGGTCATGACAGCACCGGCGCGCCGGCGGCGTCGGAGAGCCACTGCTTCTCCAGACGGGCCAGGGTGCCGTCCTGGCGGAGGGAGTCGACGGCCCGGCTGACGCAGCCGGTGAGGCGGCTGCCCTTGTCGAGGACGAGGCCGAACTGCTCGGGGCGGTCGCCGGGGGCGGCGAGCTGGCCGACGACCCTGGCCTCGGGGACCTCGGCGGAGGTGATGAAGAAGGCGGTGGGGAGGTCGACGACGATGGCGTCGACCTGGTGGTTCTTGAGCGCGGTCTTGGCGAGGTCGTTCTTCTGGAAGACGGCGGGCTCGTGGTCCGGCTTGATGAGGTCCTTGACGACGTCGAGGCTGGTGGTGCCCACCTGGGCGCCGAGCCGGGCCTGCTTGAGGCCGGCGAGGGTGGTGGCCTTGGCGGCCGGGGAGTCCTTGAGGGCGATGACGGCCTGGCGCACGTCGTAGTAGCCGGAGGAGAAGTCGACGGCGCGGCGGCGCTCGTCGCTGACGGAGATCTGGTTGATGTCGAAGTCGAAGCGCTTGGGCCCCGGGGCGACGGAGGTGTTGAAGGGGACGGTCTGCCAGACGACCTCGGAGCGGGCGTAGCCGAGCCGGTCGGCGACGGCGTAGGCGACGGCGGACTCGAAGCCCTTGCCGTTGGCGGGGTCGTCGCCCTCGAACCAGGGGGCGTAGGCGGGCTTGTCCGTGCCGACGGTCAGTTTGCCGGAGGTGCGGGTGGTGAGCCGGTCCTTGGCGCAGGCGGCGGCGCT
>NZ_JBFAPH010000373.1:0-5811 GCF_040675635.1 Streptomyces sp. NPDC049577 | reverse complement strand
GCCCTGGCCGCGGCGCCCGCCCCCGGCGGCGAGCCCCTGCCCGACGTCCTCGCCGCCCGGCTCGACGCCGAGGGCGAGGCCGTCCACCGCCCCGACCTCGGCGTGCTCGTCGCCGCCGTGCCCGAGGGCGACGACGTCCGCGCCAAGGCGCTCGCCGATGTCGCCGCCGTCGACGACGAGGCGGTCCGGCTGCGCTCGGCCGTGAAGTCCCGCGACGGTTTCTTCACCACCTTCTGCATCAGCCCGTACTCCCGCTATATCGCCCGTTGGTGCGCACGCCGCGGCCTTACCCCTAATCAGGTGACGACGGCCTCGCTGTTGACGGCGCTGATCGCGGCCGCCTGCGCGGCGAGCGGCACCCGGCCCGGCTTCGTCGCCGCCGGCGTGCTGCTGATCGCCTCGTTCGTGCTCGACTGCACCGACGGCCAGCTCGCCCGCTACTCCCTCCAGTACTCCACGCTCGGCGCCTGGCTCGACGCCACCTTCGACCGCGCCAAGGAGTACGCCTACTACGCGGGCCTCGCGCTGGGAGCGGCCCGCGGCGGGCACGACGTGTGGGCGCTCGCGCTCGGCGCGATGGTGCTCCAGACCTGCCGGCACGTCGTCGACTTCTCCTTCAACGAGGCGAACCACGACGCCACCGCGAACACCAGCCCCACCGCCGCGCTCTCCGACAAGCTCGACAGCGTCGGCTGGACGGTCTGGGCCCGCCGCATGATCGTGCTGCCCATCGGCGAGCGCTGGGCGCTGATCGCGGTCCTCACCGCCCTGACCACGCCGCGCGTCGTCTTCACCGTGCTGCTGACCGGCTGCGCGATCGCCGCCTGCTACACCACCGCCGGCCGAGTCCTGCGCTCCCTGACCCGCAAGGCCCGCCGGACCGACCGGGCCGCCCGCGCGCTGGCCGACCTCGCCGACTCGGGACCCCTCGCCGAGGCGGTCGCCAAGGCCGCCGCGCGCCGCCCCGGCGGCGGCGCCACGGCCCCCGTCCTCGCCTTCGCCGGCGCCGGAGTGCTGCTGCTCACCCTGTGGTGGCACACCTCACCCTGGCTGCCGGTGGCCGGCGCCGCCGCGTACGCGCTCTTCGCGGGCGCCGCGGTGGCCAAGCCCCTGAAGGGGCCGCTGGACTGGCTCGTACCGCCCGCGTTCCGCGCCGCCGAATACGTGACGATCCTGGCACTGGCCGCCCGCTCCCATGCCCCCGGAGCCCTTCCCGCGGCATTCGGCCTGGTGGCCGCGGTCGCCTACCATCACTACGACACGGTGTACCGCATCCGTGGCGGCACCGGCGCCCCGCCGCACTGGCTGGTCCGGGCGATCGGCGGGCACGAGGGACGGGCCCTGGCGGTCACGATCGCCGCCGCCCTCTGGCAACACGGCCAAGGTTTCACCGAAGCGCTGACGGTCCTCGCGGCCGCCATCGCGCTCGTGGTGCTCGCCGAGAGCATCCGGTTCTGGGTGTCCTCCGGGGCCCCCGCAGTACACGACGAAACAGGAGAACCCACATGATCGGCCTCGTGCTGGCGGCCGGCGCCGGACGGCGTCTGCGCCCCTACACCGACACCCTGCCCAAGGCTCTGGTGCCGGTAGGGGCCGAAGGGCCCGCCGGGGACGGCGCGGACGCGCTCACCGTCCTCGACCTCACCCTCGGCAACTTCGCCGAGGTCGGCCTGACCGAGGTCGCGATCGTGGTCGGCTACCGCAAGGAGGCCGTGTACGCCCGCAAGGAGGCGCTGGAGGCCAAGTACGGCCTCAAGCTCACCCTGATCGACAACGACAAGGCCGAGGAGTGGAACAACGCCTACTCCCTGTGGTGCGCCCGTGACGTGCTCGGCCGCGGCGTGATCCTCGCCAACGGCGACACCGTCCACCCGGTCTCCGTCGAGAAGACGCTGCTGGCCGCCCGCGGCAACGGCCAGAAGATCATCCTCGCCCTCGACACGGTGAAGAAGCTCGCCGACGAGGAGATGAAGGTCATCGTGGACGCCGAGAAGGGCGTCCAGAAGATCACCAAGCTGATGGAGCCCACCGAGGCCACCGGCGAGTACATCGGCGTCACCCTCATCGAGGCCGAGGCCGCCGCCGAGCTGGCCGACGCCCTGAAGACCACCTTCGAGCGCGACCCCGACCTCTACTACGAGGACGGCTACCAGGAGCTCGTCAACCGCGGCTTCAAGGTCGACGTGGCGCCCATCGGCGACGTGCGCTGGGTCGAGATCGACAACCACGACGACCTCGCCAAGGGCCGGGAGATCGCGTGCCAGTACTGACGAGGCTCATCCCCTCGCCGGTCGTCGTCGACATCCGTGCCGGAGCCCTGGACGATCTGGCGGGCGTCCTCGCCGACCAGCGGATCTCCAGCTCCGGCAAGCTGGCCATCGCCATCAGCGGCGGCTCCGGGGCGGTGCTGCGCGAGCGGCTCGCCCCGGCGCTGCCCGGCGCCGACTGGTACGAGGTCGGCGGCGGCACGCTGGACGACGCGGTCAAGCTCGGCGACGCCATGAAGAAGGGGCACTACGACGCGGTCGTGGGCCTCGGCGGTGGCAAGATCATCGACTGTGCGAAGTACGCGGCGGCCCGGGTGGGCCTGCCGCTGGTGGCCGTCGCGACGAACCTGTCGCACGACGGCCTGTGCTCGCCGGTCGCCACCCTGGACAACGACGCCGGCCGTGGCTCCTACGGAGTGCCGAACCCGATCGCCGTGGTCATCGACCTCGACGTCATCCGCGAGGCCCCGGTCCGCTTCGTCCGCTCCGGCATCGGCGACGCCATCTCCAACATCTCCTGCGTCGCGGACTGGGAGCTCTCCCACCGCGAGACTGGCGAGGCGATCGACGGACTGGCCGCCGCCATGGCCCGTCAGGCGGGCGAGGCCGTGCTGCGCCACCCCGGCGGGGTGGGCGACGACGCCTTCCTCCAGGTGCTGGCCGAGGGCCTGGTCCTCACCGGCATCTCGATGTCCGTCGCGGGCGACAGCCGCCCGGCCTCCGGCGCCTGCCACGAGATCAACCACGCGCTCGACATCCTCTACCCGAAGCGCTCCGCCAGCCACGGCGAGCAGGTCGGCATCGGCGCCGCCTTCGCGATGCACCTGCGCGGTGCCCGCCAGGAGTCCGCCCACATGGTCGAGGTCCTGCGCCGGCACGGCCTGCCCGTGCTGCCGGGCGAGATCGGCTTCACCGACGAGGAGTTCGTCAAGGCGGTGGAGTTCGCGCCGCAGACCCGCCCCGGGCGGTACACCATCCTGGAGCACCTCGCCCTCTCCACCGACCAGATCAGGGACGCATACGCCGACTATGCCAAAACCGTCAGTCGCTGAACTGCGCCCGGTCGTCCACCCCGCGGGTGTGAAGGACCGGCGCAGCGGTGAGCACTGGGCCGGCCGCCTCTACATGCGGGAGATCTCGCTGCGGGTGGACCGGCACCTGGTGAACACCAGGGTCACGCCCAACCAGCTCACCTATCTGATGACCGTCGCGGGCGTCCTCGCGGCCCCGGCCCTGCTGGTGCCCGGGATCGCGGGCGCGGTGCTCGGCGCGGTCATGGTCCAGCTCTACCTGCTGCTCGACTGCGTCGACGGCGAGATCGCCCGCTGGAAGAAGCAGTACTCGATGTCCGGGGTGTACCTGGACCGGGTCGGCGCCTATCTGTGCGACGCCGCGGTCCTGGTCGGCCTCGGCCTGCGCGCCGCCGACCTGTGGGGCGGCGGCCGGATCGACTGGCTGTGGGCCTTCCTCGGCACCCTCGCCGCGCTGGGCGCCGTCCTGATCAAGGCCGAGACGGACCTCGTCGGCGTCGCCCGCCACCAGGCCGGCCTGCCGCCGGTCAAGGAGTCCGCGGCCGAGCCGCGCTCCTCCGGCATGGCGCTGGCCCGCAAGGCCGCCGCCGCGCTGAAGTTCCACCGGCTGATCCTCGGGATCGAGGCGTCCCTGCTGATCCTGCTCCTCGCGATCGTGGACTCGGCCCGGGGCGACCTGTTCTTCACCCGGCTCGGCACCGCCGTCCTGGCCGGCATCGCCGTCCTGCAGACGCTGCTGCACCTGGTGTCCATCCTCGTCTCCAGCAGGCTGCGATGAGCGCGCCGGAGATGAAGGTCGGCGCGGTCGTCCTGACCATGGGCAACCGCCCCGACGAGCTGCGCGCCCTGCTGGAGTCGGTGGCCAAGCAGACCGGCGACCCCATCGAGGTCGTCGTCGTCGGCAACGGCTCCCCGCTGCCCGAGCTGTCCGTGCCCGGTCTGACCGTACGGACGGTCGAGCTGTCCGAGAACGTGGGCATCCCGGCCGGCCGCAACGTCGGGATCGAGGCCTTCGGTCCCGGCGGGCGGGACGTCGACGTCCTGCTCTTCCTGGACGACGACGGGCTGCTGCCCCGGCAGGACACCGCCGAGCTGTGCCGGGAGGCGTTCGCCGCCGATCCCCGGCTCGGGATCATCAGCTTCCGCATCGCCGACCCGGACACCGGCGTCACCCAGCGCCGGCACGTCCCCCGGCTGCGCGCCTCGGACCCCCTGCGGTCCTCCCGGGTGACCACCTTCCTCGGCGGCGCCAACGCGGCCCGCACACGGGTCTTCGCGGAGGTCGGCGGGTTGCCCGACGACTTCTTCTACGCGCACGAGGAGACCGACCTCGCGTGGCGGGCCCTCGACGCGGGCTGGATGATCGACTACCGGGCGGACATGGTCCTGCACCACCCGGCCACGGCACCCAGCCGGCACGCGGTCTACCACCGCATGGTGGCCCGCAACCGGGTCTGGCTGGCCCGCCGGAACCTTCCGGCACCCCTGGTCCCCGTCTACGTCGGGGTCTGGCTGCTGCTGACCCTGGCCCGGCGCCCCTCGCCGGCCGCGCTGCGTGCCTGGCTGGGCGGTTTCAAGGAGGGGTGGACGACGCCGTGCGGACCGCGCCGCCCCATGAAGTGGCGTACCGTGTGGCGCCTGACCCGACTGGGTCGACCGCCCGTGATCTGACAAGCTCGTAGCAGAACCCAGCGCGCGGCCCGGGGCCCCGGCCCCGGCAGCGCACCTTGAGGACGAAAGTGTCAACAGTGAGCGAGACCACGCACGACGGTGCGGTCGCCATGAGTGTCCCGCCGTCACCCGACGACGGCCTGCCCGCCGCCGAGCTGGCCAGGAAGTACGGCCTCGCGGTGAGCGGCGCCCGGCCGTCGCTGCCGGACTACGCGCGGCAGCTGTGGGACCGGCGGCACTTCATCATCGCCTTCTCCCGGGCGAAGCTGACCGCCCAGTACAGCCAGGCCAAGCTCGGCCAGGTGTGGCAGGTGGCGACACCGCTGCTGAACGCGTCGGTGTACTTCCTCATCTTCGGCGTGCTCATGCAGCAGAGCAAGGGCATGGGGATCTCCACCTACATCCCCTATCTGGTGACGGGCATCTTCGTCTTCACCTTCACCCAGAGCTCGGCCCTGGCCGGCGTGCGGGCGATCTCGGGGAACCTCGGGCTGGTGCGGGCCCTGCACTTCCCGCGGGCCGCGCTGCCCGTGTCCTTCGCGCTGCAGCAGCTCCAGCAGCTGCTGTACTCGATGATCGTGCTCTTCCTGTTCCTGATCGGGTTCGGGCACATGCCGCAGCCGTCCTGGCTGCTGATCGTCCCGGTGCTGGTGCTGCAGTTCGTCTTCAACACCGGCCTGGCGATGATCCTGGCCCGGATGGGCAGCAAGACCCCGGACCTGGCCCAGCTGCTGCCGTTCATCCTGCGCACCTGGATGTACGCCTCGGGTGTCATGTACAACCTGGTCGAGGCGCTGAAGAAGGCGCACTCCCCGGCCTGGCTGATCGACGTCCTGGGGGCC
>NZ_JBFAPH010000372.1:0-5835 GCF_040675635.1 Streptomyces sp. NPDC049577 | reverse complement strand
GGCGCCCAAGGCCGACCCGGTGCCCGGCAGCGAGGCCGACAAGCGCGCCCAGCGCAAGCTGGCCAAGGAGTACGCCGACGGCTGCGCCGAGCGCAGCGGCGCCCTCCTGCCGTACCTCACCACGCCGAACATCGTGCGGGACATCGACGTCATCCGCGCCGCCCTCGGCGACTAGAAGCTCAACTACCTCGGCGTCTCCTACGGCACCTACATCGGCGCCGTCTACGGCACGCTCTTCCCGACGCACGTCCGTCGCCTGATCGTCGACAGCGTCGTCAACCCGGCGCAGGACAACATCTGGTACCAGGCCAACCTGGAGCAGGACGTCGCCTTCGAGGGCCGCTTCAAGGACTGGGAGACCTGGGTCGCCAAGTACGACTCCGTCTACCACCTCGGCAACACCCAGGCGAAGGTGCAGAAGGAGTGGGAGAAGCTCCGCGCCGCCGCCAAGAAGCAGCCCATCGGCGGGGTCGTCGGCCCGGCCGAGCTGATCAACTTCTTCCAGAGCGCCGCCTACTACGACTCCTCGTGGGTCTCCGTGGCCGGCACCTGGGCGAAGTACCGCGCCGGTGACGAGAAGGCCCTCGTCCAGGCCGCGGGCCCGGACCTGTCGGACAAGGCCGGCAACATCGCCGCCGAGAACGGCAACGCCGTCTACACCGCGGTCGAGTGCGCCGACGCCAAGTGGCCCACCAGCTGGGCCAAGTGGGACCGGGACAACACCCGCCTCAACCGCACCGCGCCGTTCATGACCTGGTCCAACGCCTGGATGAACCTGCCGTGCGCCACCTGGCGTGCCCCGCAGCAGAACCCCGTCGAGGTGACCACGCACAAGGGCCTGCCGCAGACCCTCATCGTGCAGTCCACCCGTGACGCCGCCACGCCGTACGCCGGCGCCGTCGAGCTGCACAAGCGCTTCAAGGGCTCCCGCCTCATCACCGAGCAGGGCGCCGGCTCGCACGGCGTCACCGGCCTGACGAACGCCTGCATCAACGACCGCGTCGACGCCTACCTGCTCACCGGCAAGGTCGACGCCAAGGACGTGACGTGCGCCCCGCACGCCACCCCGGAGCCGCCGAAGGCCGCCACCAAGTAAGCAGTCCGGCGACACTGCCGCGCCCCGGTCCACGGCGGACCGGGGCGCGGTGCCGTTCCGGCCCGCCCCGGCGGCCGACCGGGTGGCTCCGGGCGGCCGGCCGGGGGACGGGGCGGTGTGGCTCCTTGTGGTGGCGCGGCGGGCGAGGTGCCCTGACTCGGGCATCGTCGCGCCTTACGGAGGCACCCCATGTACGTCCGCACCGCCGCGGTCGCCGCGGTCGCCGTCACCGCGTTCGCCGCCGTACCGCTGCACCCGGCCACCGCCGACGAGGACCGGAACCACGGACGGCTGTTCCTCACCGTCTCCGGCTCGCAGAACACCTGGATCCGGGGCGTGCGGCTGTCCTGCCCGGAGCCGCGGGGACACCATCCGCACGCCGCCGAGGCCTGCGAGCGGCTGCGGCTGGCCCAGGGCCGGCCCGACGCGCTGCCCATGGAGCGCCGGCTGTGCACCCGCGAGTACGACCCGGTCACCGCGACCGCCGAGGGCGACTGGAACGGCAGGCCCGTCACCTGGCGGAAGACCTTCCCCAACGCGTGCGCGCTGGAGGCGGCCACCGGTGCCGTCTTCCGGTTCTGAGGCCTTGAGGTCCTGAGGTCCCGAGGTCCCGAGGTCCGGCTCAGGTCCGGCGGGCCGTCGCCGCGCCTATCGTCGCCAGGCCCAGCACCACCCACGCGAACCACAGCCAGGCGTTCGCGCCGAGCACCACCGTGTAGGCCGTCACCACGACCAGACCGGCCACCGTCAGCCACGCCATCGCCCTCGTCGAGCCGGGCATGCCACACCTCCTCACGGCGGCCGCGCGAACCGGAGCACAAACGCGCGGACCGCGGCCGGGAGACCATCGTCTCCCCGCCGCGGTCCGTACCGCCATACCGCTGCGCGCTACTGCTGCCCCGTCCGGAGCGAGGCCAGATAGGCGTTGTACGCGGCGAGCTCCTTGTCACCGTCCCGGTCCGCCGTGCGGTCCGAGCGCCGCGCCTGCCGCTGCTCGGAGCGGTACCACTGGTAGACCAGCGCGATCAGCACGACGACCGAGGGGATCTCGCTGAACGCCCAGGCGATGCCGCCCGCCGCCGTCTGGTCCGACAGCGCGTCGATGCCCAGCGAGGCCGGCGGGTGCATGTACGTACCGATCATCGGCTCGGACGCCATCATCAGCGCGATGCCGAAGAACGCGTGGAACGGCATGCCCGCGAACAGCTCCAGCATCCGCATCACATAGCCCGGCCGGTGCGGACCCGGGTCCACACCCATGATCGGCCAGAAGAACACCAGACCCACCGCGAGGAAGTGGACCATCATCGCGATGTGCCCGGCCCGGCTCTCCATGAGGAAGTCGAAGATGGGCGTGAAGTACAGCGCGTACAGGCTCGCGATGAACAGCGGGATCGTGAACACCGGATGCGTGATCACGCGCATGTAGCGGCTGTGCAGCAGGGCGACCAGCCACTCGCGCGGTCCCCGGCGCCCCCGCCCGGCCGCCGGCAGGGCCCGCAGCGCCAGCGTCACCGGGGCGCCCAGCAGGATCAGGATGGGGGAGAGCATGCTGACGACCATGTGCTGCACCATGTGCACGCTGAACATCACCATGCCGTAGTCGTTGAGCTTGGTGCACATCACCAGCGCCACGGACAGCACGCCCAGGGTGAAGCCCACCACCCGGCCCATGGGCCAGGCGTCACCGCGTCGCCGCAGCCGCACCACGCCCCAGCCGTAGAGCCCCAGCCCCAGCAGACAGCTGATCATGAAGAACGGGTCGCCGCTGAACTCCAGACCCCGTCCCAGCGTGAACGGCGGCATGTCCATGGTCATGCCGTGCCCGCTGTGATCCATCCGCTCTCTCCCACTCTTGTGCCGGTTTCGCACCGAAGTGCCGGGACAAGACTAGAGGCGGCCGTTTCACAGCACGCACTCGACCTCGGCGAACCGCTCCGGCGGCACCGTCTTCAGCCGCGCGACCGCCTCGGCCAGCGGCACCAGCGTGATCTCCGTGCCGCGCAGCGCCGTCATCATCCCGAACGCGCCCGCGTGCACCGCCTCCACCGCGTGCCAGCCGAACCGGGTGGCCAGCACCCTGTCGTACGCGGTGGGCGTACCGCCCCGCTGGACGTGTCCGAGGATCACCGGGCGGGCCTCCTTGCCCAGGCGCCGCTCCAGCTCACCGGCCAGCTGCCGGGCCACCCCGGCGAACCGCTCGTGCCCGTAGACGTCCGTGCCGCCGGTTTCGAAGGCCATCGAGCCGGCCCGGGGCTTCGCGCCCTCGGCGACCACCACGATCGCGAACCGCTTGCCGGCCGCGAAGCGCCGGCCGACCACCTCGGTCAGCTCGCCGATGTCGAAGGGCCGCTCCGGCACGACGATCGCGTGCGCCCCCGCGGCCGTGCCCGACTGCAGGGCGATCCACCCGGTGTGCCGGCCCATGACCTCGACGATCAGCACGCGCTGATGGGATTCGGCGGTCGTCTTGAGCCGGTCCAGGGCGTCGGTGGCCACGCCCACCGCCGTGTCGAACCCGAAGGTCACATCGGTGGCGGCGATGTCGTTGTCGATGGTCTTGGGAACGCCGACGACCGGCAGGCCGGCGTCGGACAGCAGCCGCGCCGCCTTGAGCGTCCCCTCGCCGCCGATGGGCACGACGGCGTCCAGACCGAGGTCGGCCACATGTCCCTTGGCCCGCTCCACCCCGTCGCGCAGCTCGTCCGGCCGCACCCGGGAGGAGCCCAGGATCGTGCCGCCGGTGGCCAGCACCCCGGCCACGTCCTCCAGCTGGAGCTTGCGGTAGTCCGCCTCCAGCAGCCCCCGCCACCCGTCGTGGAAGCCGATCACCTCGTCGCCGTGGTCGACGACCGCGCGGTGCACGACGGAACGGATGACGGCGTTGAGACCGGGGCAGTCGCCCCCGGAGGTGAGGACACCGATACGCATGGCGGGGAACCTTCTGAGCGGAGTCGGTCCGGACCCCGTCGTCCGGCTGGAATCCCCGCCACCCTAACCGGCGGGGGCGACGGGGTCCGTGACCGTCCGCTATGCGGGCTGTGTCGCCGCCGCGATCCGCTCCTCGCGCAGCGCGTCGTACCAGCGGTCGTCGACCGGCGGCAGGGCGTTGACGTCCAGTGCCAGCTTGATCAGCAGGTCCGCGATGTGCGGGTTGCGGGCCATGACCGGGCCGTGCATGTACGTGCCGAAGACCGTCTCGTTGAACGCGCCCTCGGTGCCGTCCCCGGTGCCGTTGCCCTTGCCGAAGCGCACCCGGGCGAACGGGCGGGCCGTGGGGCCCAGGTGGGTGACGCCCTGGTGGTTCTCGAAGCCGGTCAGCGGCGGCAGGCCGAGCTGCGGGTCGATGTCGGCGAGCACGTCGCCGACGCAGCGCTCGCCCTCGCCGCGGGTGCTGATCACGTCCAGCAGCCCCAGGCCCTGCTCGCGCTGGCCCAGGTCGTTGATGAACTCGTGGCCCAGGATCTGGTACCCGGCGCAGACCGAGAAGACGATCGCGCCGTTGGCCACGGCCCGGTTCAGACCGCCGTCGCGGCGCAGCCGCTCCGCGGCCAGCCGCTGCGGCCGGTCCTCACCGCCGCCGATCAGATAGATGTCGCCGGAGGTGGGGATCTGCTGGTCGGACCGGACGTCCAGGCGCTGGACGTCCAGACGGCGCTGCTGCGCGCGCCGCTCCAGGACCAGGACGTTGCCCTGGTCGCCGTAGGTGCTGAGCAGGTCGGGGTAGACCCACACCACACGCAGACTGTTCTGGCTCATGCTCACAATCCTGTCTCGTGCATCCGTGGGCCGTCAGTTGCCGACGCGACGGCGGACGTCCTGGAACGCGGTGTAGTTCGCGATCAGCTCGATCTTGCCGGGCGGAGCCGACTGCACGGCCTCGTCCACGCTCTCGCAGACCCGGAACTGCAGACCCGCGACCTCCAGGCGCACCGCGAGGTCCAGCTTGCGGTCGCCGATGACGAAGATCGGGTGTCCGGCGAGCCGGGTGTAGTCCACGTCCCACAGCCAGGAGGTGTCGGTGCCGTCCGCGCCCCGGGCGTTGACCGAGAGGATCACCGGGGCCGGCGGCCCGTCGATGAGCGAGAAGGTCTCCAGCCAGCCGGCCGGGTTCTTCGCCAGCAGCAGCCGCACGTCGCGGCCGAGGAAGTTCACCACGTCGTACCGGCCGGCGACCGCCTGCACCTGGTACATCCGCTCCAGCGCGACCTGCGGCGGCACCCCGAAGGTGGCGGCCACGGCGGCCGAGGTGGTCGCGTTGGCCTTGTTGGCACGGCCGGGCAGCTGGAGGTGGATCGGCCACGCGCTGCCGTGCGGGTCCAGCACGTAGTCGCCGGAGAGCGCCCAGCTGGGCGTGGGACGGCGGAAGCCGCACTCGCCGCAGAACCAGTCGTCGCCGGGGCGCTGCATCACGCCGCCGCACGACGGGCAGGACCAGGCGTCGTCCTTCCACTCCTGGCCGACCGCCACCCACACCACGTTCGGCACGGAGGAGGCGGCCCACACGATCAGCGGGTCGTCCGCGTTCGCGATCACCACGGCCTTGGTGCCGGCCAGGCCCTCGCGCCACTTCTCGGCGAGCATGCGGGTCTCCGCGGCCCGGTCGAGCTGGTCGCGCGAGAGGTTGAGCAGCGCTATGGCCTTCGGCGAGACGTCCCGGGCCACACCCGCCAGGTACTTCTCGTCGACCTCGATCACGCCGTAGCGCGCGTCCGAGCCGCCCGCGAGGGCGGAGGTGA